>DRBZ01000118.1 GCA_011043895.1 Candidatus Cloacimonadota bacterium | reverse complement strand
GAAGTTTTACGAAGAAAGTTTCCTATCTTCGTAGTCCTGTCCTTCTGATCCTTTGTAGAATATGTGGGTCCGGATTCTACTTCGGCGTCAATATACATTGATCTGAATTTGAGGAACCAGAACACTTTTCCATTCTTTGTAACGCGTTCCTGCTTATAGAGAACAGGTCCCTCAGAGCTCAGTCGAACCAGTAGAGCAAGTATCAAGTAAAGAGGAGAAGTCAGGATGATTAAAGGAATGACAAGAGCAAGGTCAAAAGATCTTTTGACAAAACAGCGCCACCTACTTATACTAAGATAAGTAATACCTATGAGCGGAATACCATCCAAGTCATCAAAATCCATAGAACCGGTCTTGAATTGGTATTTTGTTGGGATCATCCTCAGGAATATATCATTTTCTTTACAGTAGATTATAATTTTATTTAGGAATTTCTGATCAATATCTTCTTCTGCCACAAAAAGTGCATCAGCATCAATTTTTTCCAGTATCCTTTTATAGTCTTTAATAATGCCCAGATGTTTAAAATTTGTCTTGAGATGATAGCGTAGTTTTTCTGGAATCACATCTGAAATAGTACCTGCATAATTAAATCCAATATCTGGATATAATATCATCTTCTCTGCGATTTCCTGTCCCTTCTCATTCACACCAATGACCACTGCTTTCATGTTTCCAATGTTATGTTTGAGCATAAAACTTTTTAGCTTATTTATAAACCAGTGAGAAGCTATAAGTGTTATAATACTTACGGGTAATGAATACACAATCACGTATCGGGATTGGGGAAGTCCATCAAAAATGAAGGTAAATGCAAAAGTCTGAATAGTTGCAAAAACAGCCCCTTTCAGGATAGCTTTGATCTCGTTCATCCATTTCAAAGGACCAGAGTATTCTTTGTATAATCCGGAGATTACAAAGGAGAGAATCCAGATAATAACAATAAGCCATAGTACATGAAGATAAAGGTCAATATAGATATCAGGATAGGCATCAACATCACTCAGATGGATCAACCACCGGAATTTCATCTCGTAGGCAATGACGAATGTCAGTGCAACAGCGAAAATATCATTGGTAATTTTTAGTACAGTAAAAAAGAAATTAATTTTTTTCTTGGACATAAGTTATATCGAATATCAAACGTGATTTTTTATTTACGTAAGGATACGCAGAATTTATAAGAACTTGTCAAATTTCTTGAAAATAGAATGCATTGACTGAAAATATTGACGTGTTACTTCATTTTTTCGTTTTTGCAGAGAATTATTAAAATTAAGGAAAAAGACTATGGATAAATTTAAGGATACGCAATGGAACGTCGTTGACGAAAAAGTACTTGAAAATACAGTTCAGAGGTGCAAAGAAAGAGATATTATTATTCCTACCTATTCACAGATGATCAATCCAGAAACAGTGCCAGAAGGTATCAAAGAAGAGTTATCTCATATTGGATTATGGGATCTTCATCCAAGAAATCTTTTCAGGATTACCTGGAAGAACGATCCAGTGGAAAATGGCGGTGGATTTGATGGTGTGAATTATCTCGAGTTACCTTCAGAACTTACTGGTGTGAAAGCGAAGATCTATATTTTACTGGGTAAGTATTTCCCGACTGGCTCACATAAAGTGGGTGCGACTTTTGGACCACTTGTTGAGAAACTCATCAGGGGTGCGTTTGATCCCACAAAACAGAAAGCTTTATGGCCTTCCACGGGAAATTACTGCAGAGGAGGGGCGTATGATTCATATCTCCTTGCCTGTCCTTCAATTGCTGTATTGCCAGAAGAAATGTCTTCAGAACGATTTGAATGGCTGGAGAAGGTCGGTGCTGAGATATACCCTACTCCAGGTTGTGAAAGCAACGTCAAGGAGGTGTATGATAAAACAAAGGAACTTAAAGAATCACGCGCTGATGAGATAGTCATACTAAATCAATTCAGCGAGTTCGGCAATGCAGTGTGGCACTATGCAGTAACTGGACGTGCTATGGAAGAGGTATATGAGCAAAATAAAAATGATAATCAGCGATTTTCAGGTTTATTCTTAACTCAGGGATCAGCAGGAACACTTGGCAGTGCTGAATATCTTCGAGAAAAGTATCCTCACATAAAGGTTTGTGCAGGTGAAGCGTTGCAGTGTCCAACTCTGCTCTTCAATGGGTATGGTGGTCACCGTATTGAAGGAATTGGAGATAAGCATGTGCCGTGGATTCATAATCTTAAAAATATGGACATGGTCGCAGACATTGATGATGAAGCATGTATGCATCTTATTAGATTATTTAACGAAAAGGCCGGGCATGAATATTTGAGGATTCAGGGCATCGATCAGGAACTAATAAATGAGCTTTCTCTTTTCGGTATATCATCGATCGCAAATATTATCGGATCTATCAAGATGGCAAAATATTATGAGATGAATGAATCAGATGTGCTATTTACTGTTGCTACAGATTCGATGGAGCTGTATCAGTCACGCATGAAAGAAATGCGCAAGAAATTTGGTGATTATACAGTCCTTAATGCAGCAGGAGATTTTCAGCGATATATGCAGGGGATCACGATCGATTATATGCTCGAACTCAGCTACTGGGACAAGAAGCGTATGCATAATCTGAAATACTTTACCTGGATAGAGCAGCAGGGAAAGACTGTCCAAGAACTGAATGCCCAATGGTATGATGATGATTACTGGAGCAGCAAAATGCACGCTTATGAGCAGTGGGATGAGCTGATTGACGAGTTCAATGAAAGAACAGGACTGATGAAAAAATATACTTAGATGCAAATACTGAAAAACGTAATTGTTCCGTTACAAAATGATGTCTGGCTCTGTGATGTGAAATTCAATACCCAGATACATGAAATAGTGAAGAAAGAAAAGGTCCCTTCTCAATCAAAAAAACTCATTGAGTATATCTCGCACAATAGAATACATGATCTTCATAAAGAACAGTATTTAATTCTTCTGCCAGCAGCAATAGATCCTCACGTGCACTATGACGATCCCGGCTTTACATGGAGAGAGGATTTCTATTCAGGAACACTTGCAGCAGCTTTTGGTGGTATCACAACGATCATTGATATGCCGTGTACTTCCATTCCTCCCGTGATAAACGGTGAGAGTTTTTCTCATAAGTTAGATGAAGTAAAGAACAAGGCAGTTGTTGATTATGCATTCTGGGGAGGTGTTTCTGGCACTGAATTTGATACTGGAGATGTGAGAAGAAACATGAAGGTGCTAAAGAATAAAGGTGTGGTGGGATTCAAGATCTATTTGATCTCAGGAATGGATGAGTTCATTGCTCTTACAAAGGGACAGCTTGAAAAAGTTGGCTACATTGCCAGAGAATTGAATATGTTGATTGCTGTGCATGCCGAAGATAAAGTATTTATTGAGAAAAAAAGTAGACAGTTCATAGAGAATGATCGGAATACTTTCAAAGATTATTGTGCTGCACGAAGTACTGAAGCCGAATACAGAGCTATAAAGACAGTGATCGATGTTGCAAAAAAAACCAATGCTCAATTTCATATTGTACATTTGAGCAGCAAAAGAGGTTTGGAACTCATTAGAGAAGCTCAGAAAAAAGGTTTGCATATCACTACAGAAACCTGTCCACATTTCCTGGCTTTTACACAAGATGATTATGACCACTTGGGTAACATACTTAAAACAGCACCACCAGTTAAATATAATGAAGATAGAGAAGCATTATGGGGTGGGCTTATTGACGGAACGATCAGTTTTGTGACCACTGACCATGCAGGATGTGACTATCCCAGAGAGAAAAGTACGGGCAACATCTGGAAAGACTATGCCGGAATACCAGGTTCAGAATTAATGCTTCCATTCATGGTATCAGATGCTTTTATGAAAGGAAGAGTAAATCTCTGTGAATTGCAGAAACTGGTATCTACTAATGCAGCAAAACAATATGGATTTCAGTATAAAAAAGGAAGTATTGCAGAAGGATTAGATGCTGATCTTGTTTTAGTCGATATTCTGTCCGAAACAAGGATAGAAGCAGAAAAACTACACTCAAAAGGAAAATACTCACCCTTTGATAAAGTGAATTTTAAAGGAAAGATCAATAGAGTCTACTTGCGGGGCAAGCCAATCATTGAAGATGATGTTTATGTCGGGAGAAAGGGTGAAGGGCAATTTCTCTATCCATCAAGAGCTTAAACTATTTGTAGATAAATTCATCAAAAAATATATGCGATACAATGATTCTGATAGCATTATTATACAATTTGTAATTGATTGAACAACCTATGAATTCGAAGCGAATACTCTGGATTGCACTGGTCATCTCGATCATAATTCATTTTCTTATTTTGGTTATTTTTCCGTACATATCAACTATCAGACTTGATTTTTTTCCTGCACGGGCTGAGGAAGAACGGGAGAATAGGCTGGTCTTTGAGATCGTTGAAACACCTGATGTGCCCGATGATGCACAGGATGTGGAAACAGATGTTGTTTCTGATAAAAGTCTTATTGCGGCTGATGAAATAGAGAGTGTCCTACCAGAAGGTGAATTACCATTCAATGATGGGGAATCTAAGATCAAGGACTTCCAGGAGATCGTTGAAGTGAAAATACTTTCTAAACAACAAATACGGGAAAAGGATATAAGTACTAACCAGCAGGATGATGAGCAAGAAGCCTTAGCTGCCGAGAAAGCAAATTCATCTCATGATCCACTTTCATCTCAAAAGGAATCGATACTTCCTCAGCTTCAGGAACAGAATATCAAGCCGACCTATGATAATATGATCAGTGAGGTTGAGAAGTACGGTGGTATCAGCTTCAATACATACAATTGGAATTTTGCACCGTATATGTTATACCTAAAGAAAAAGATCCAGAATAATCTTCATCCTCCTCCTGGATTTACTTATCTTGGATTAATACAAGGGAAAGTTCTTGTTCGTTTTGAAATTCTTCGAAATGGTAATCTCAATGATCTTGAAGTGCTTCACTCCAATGCCCATGCATCTCTTGTAGGTGTCAGTACTGGTTCAATTGAAATTTCTGCGCCCTTCCAACCACTACCGCCAGATTTTCCAGAGGACAGTTTGATCGTTACGTCATTGTTTTCATACATTGTTGAAAAAAAATAATCAAGGAGTTATATGTTTACGGATATCTGGATGTTTCTGAGCAAAGGGGGGGTGCTGATGATCCCTTTGTTCGTTTGCAGTATTCTTTCGCTTGCTGTAATCGTTGAAAAAATCATCAATCTTCGTACAAGAAAAGTATTATCTCCGGAAGTGTTGAATGTCGTGAGGAAATATTCATCTGACGGAGACATCAAGCTGGTGAGATCAGTATGTGAAAAAAATAAAAGTTTGCTTTCCAGAGTTATTCTGATCATTCTCGATCATAAAGCCATGCCTTATCAGCGGATGAAGGAGGAAATAGAGAATAATATCCGCCAGGAGATCAGGTCGTTAGAAAAATATCTTGGTGTATTAGAGACAATTGCAGCAGTTGCTCCTATACTTGGTTTGCTTGGAACAGTGCTTGGGATGATCAAGGTATTCAGCATTATCACTAAGGAAGGCGTGGGGAGTGCAGCATCCCTTTCTGGTGGAATTTCCGAAGCCCTGCTCACAACTGCATTTGGACTTTCTGTTGCTATTCCTACACTTATTTGTTATAATTATTTTTCCGGAAAATCCGAGGATATGATCCTCGATATTGAGGATGTGACGAATACACTTGTTACTAAATTGAGCGCACCGAAGGACGAAGAAAATGAAGCTGCTTAGAAAGAAAAGGCGACGGGTTGTCATTAACATAACATCACTTATCGATGTAGTATTGCTTCTGCTTATCTTTTTCATGATCTCTACAAATTTTATCGAACAGCCAGGTATGGAACTTGAACTACCGAATGCAGAGAGTGCAATTTCCTCGGTAAGTGCCGAGTTGGAAGTCATTGTACAGGAAGATGAAACAATCTACCTTAACGGGGAAATAATAACTCTTGATGAACTGGATATGGCTTTCAAGAATATGATAAGGGATGCAGAACAGTACAGTCTCTTACTCAGAGCAGATAAGAAAGCTTCGCACGGGATGGTTGTAGAAGTAATGGACCTAGCCAGATTGAATGGTCTTCAGAAGATTGTCATTGCTTCAACTAAAACAGTGAAATATGACTGATCAAGCTGTAAAATGTTGACATGAATTTAGTAACATCCTCTTTTGCTGATTAGAATAAGGAATTTACCTGATGGAAGAAAAGAATATTCGTATTAAAAATGCACATATTTGTCAATTCACAAATGGAGCATTTGTGCCGATTTTTGGAGATATTATTATTCGGGATGAACAGATATATGCTATCGAATCCCGATCTTACAAAGAATATTTAAAGCAACCGAGTAAGAAAAGAAAATTTGAGGAGAATAATAACGCTGAATATGACGCTCAAGGGAGATTTGTACTTCCTCCTTTAACCAATTTCCATGAGCATATCTATTCGCGTCTAAGTAAAGGATTACCGGTAACAGGGAGTATGAAGGATTTTAATAAGATCTTGGAGAATTTATGGTGGAAACTCGATAGAACACTCACACTGGATGCGATAGAAGTGAGTACGGAAATTGCTGCTATAGAAGCAATCAAAAATGGTGTGAGTACTGTTTTTGATCATAATTCTTCACCTTCTTCGATCGAGGAAAGTGAGGAAATCATCAAGCAGGTCCTCAAAGCTCGTGAGATCAATGCGGTGTTGTCTTATGAAGTCTCTGACAGAAATGGCGTTGAGAATATGAAGAAGGCAGTTGATGAGAACGTATCTTTTTTGAGATACAGAACAAGTGCGGATTTCAAAGGACAGTTTGGGCTTCATGCACTCTTTACTCTTTCGGATGATTCACTTCAATACATTAAAGAAGAAACAAAAGATCTCGGATGTGGCTACCATATTCATGCTGCAGAAGCTGAATATGATGCAGCTTTTTCACAGGAGAAGTATGGGTTGACCATTGCAGAACGTCTTGAAAAATTTGAGTTTCTGAATTCACTTACCTTTCTTGCCCACGGGAATCATCTTGTAGAAAAAGACTTTGATATTATTGCAAAATATCATAGCTGCTTGATTCATAATCCCGATTCCAATTTCAATAATGCCGTAGGTACGTTGAATATCGCTAGAGTACCGAAATCAATTCCCGTCCTGTTGGGAACTGATGGCATGCACTGCAATATACTCAAGACTATCAAGATGGCTTTCCTGACACTTCGACATATCAATCAAAGCAGCGAGATAGGATTTGAGAACATAGCACAAATTCTTTCGAATAGTTTTAATGTACACTCACGATTTTTCAATCATACTCCAACGTTACAAATGGGTGATGAAGCAGATTGTATCGTTCTCGATTATGTGCCCTATACACCGATCAATGCAGAAAATTTTCTCGGACATTTCCTTTATGGTGCGACAGAAACTTCGGTGAGAACCTTTTTGAGAAGAGGGCACTTCCTGATGAAAGATTATATTGTTGATCCAGAGGAGAAGATCTATAAGAGAGCGTATAACATTGGACAGGAAATCAGAGAACGTTTCGAATTTTTACAATCAAATGACAAATAAATTCAACATTGTTGGTAAGAACTTTGCCCGAACTGATGCCTATGAGAAGGTAACTGGAAGAGCCCGTTACGCTGCAGATCTTACATTCCCAAATATGTTACTTGCTGGTCAGAAGCGTGTTCCAACAGCACATGGAAAAATCCTTGCAATCAATACTGAAGAAGCAGAGAAACTTGATGGCATTGAAGCAATCATAACGTATAGGGATATTCCCGGGAAGAATGTCACGGGACTTGTTCAAAAGGACCAACCAATCCTTGCCTTTGATAAAATATATTGTCCTGCTGATGTTGTCGCTATTGTAGTGGGCAGTGATAAAAAAGTAATTGATAAGGCACTATCAAAAATTGATATCGTTTATAAAGAAGAACCAATTCTTTCGGATTACACAAAGGCATTAGATTCAGACGCACCTTTAATCCATCCTGAGAATCGTTCTAACCTTGTGGTTCACTATCCACTTAGAAAAGGAAATATCGATAAGGGCTTTCGTGAATCTGACATTGTCATAGAACGAACTTATTCAACACCAGCTATCGAGCATGCGTACATAGAGCCGGAGTGCGTCATTGCAGTTCCAGATTTTAGAAAAGATGTTTATAAAATATATGGCTCAATTCAGAATCCATTTACCTGCCGAAGAATTGTCGCCGAAGTGATGGGATTACCTCTTACGAAAATCCATGTAATTCAGAACGAGCTTGGGGGTTCATTTGGCGGAAAAGATGACACAATGGATATTCTTGCTGCAAGAGCGTGTGTTTCCTCATGCAGGATAAAAAAACCTGTAAAGATTCTTCTTTCGCGTGAAGAGTCGATCATCGAAAGTTACAAGCGCCATCCCTATACGATGAAGTACAAAGTTGGAATTACCAAGCAAGGTCTTCTAAAGGCAATGAAGATAGATATTCTGGCTGATGCTGGCGCTTATGCCTCGATGAGTCCTTTCGTGACGTGGCGTTCTGTGGTACAGGCGACAGGTCCCTATGAAGTCGAACATGTACATACCGATATTCGAGCAGTCTATTCAAATAATCCATACACCGGTGCAATGCGTGGATTCGGGTCACCTCAGATCATTTTTGCACAGGAATCACTCATGGATGAACTTGCAGACTTGATTGGCATTACTCCTTTGGAAATCAGGAAACTAAATGGGTATAAACAGAACTCAACAACTGCAAGCGGACAGGTGTTGAACCAGCATACAGTGAGTTTGCATGAAGTGATCGATAAAGCAGTTTTAGAATCAGGTTATATTAATAAGTTGAAAGCAAACAGACAGCAAACAATTGATATATCAGATCATTTATATCTTGATAATGATGAATTCATAGATGGTGATACTACAAGAACTGGTATAGGTATGGCTTGCAGCTTCCGTGGTTGCTCCCTTGGTGCGGAAGGCATTGACGCTACAGGAGCACTAATCAGTGTGCAGAACGATGGCAGTGTGTACTTGATATCAGGTTTGGCAGAAAATGGGCAGGGATTACGAATGACATTCTCGATGGTTGCAGCGGAAGTACTCGGTATAAATCCCGAAGAAATCTACTACCTTGAGCAGGATACAAGCAGGATAGCTGATGGCGGACCCACTGTTGCCTCGCGCTCAACTCTTGTCGGAGGAGAAGCTGTAAAAGATGCTGCAGAAAGAGTACGGAGCAGAATTGAGTCTGTATTAACATCATTTTGGAATGTTAAAAAGAGTTCGAAGTTTATATTTTCTAATGGCTTTATCAGAATTGCTGATTCAAAGAAGAGCGTTAGTTTCTCGGAAGCTTGCAAACAAGCGTATCTCAACGGAGTGAATCTCAGTGCTTATGGGTGGTTTAAAGGACCAAATGTTGATTGGAATGAAGAGGTTGGGCAGGGACCAGCATATTTTACCTATGTATATGGATGCCAGATTGCAGATGTTCAAGTAGATGTCGCCAGTGGTAAAATATATGTGAAACGGGTTACTGCTGTACATGATGCAGGAAAGATTATTAATCCATTGAGCGCATTAGGTCAAGTGTATGGTGGCGTCACGCAAGGTGCTGGATATGGTACTATTGAGGAGGTTATCGTAAAAGATGCAGTAATTGAGAACATCAATCTTGATGAATATCTCATTCCAACGAGTATGGATATAGGATCAATCAAAGCATTTTTTGTGGAAAATCCTGATAAATTTGGTCCCTGGGGTGGAAAGAGTCTTGGTGAACCTACACTTGAGATCACCGCTGCTGCTATCAGTAATGCTGTTGCAAATGCCCTTGGTAAGAGATTCTATCACCTTCCACTCGATCTTGAACAAATCAAAATTGGCAAGACCCTTCATCAGATCAAGGGAGGTGTATAGTGGAATTTGTTGCATTTGATCACATCCATGAAGCATTGAGTTTTTTATCACAGAATAGGAGGCAGTCTAAGATACTTTCCGGTGGCACAGATCTTCTTATTGCTCTTAGAAAAAAAGATCCATCACTCAATAGTGTAAAGTATATCCTATCGTTAAACCACATCCCTTCATTAAAAAATATCACATGTAATGATTTTGAATGTGTAATTGGTGGGGCGACAACTTTCAAGACTATTCTATCCAATAAAGGAATAATAGAGAATTTTCCATTACTGGCTGATGCTGTTTTGCAAATTGGTTCACCACAGATACGAAATGTCGCTACCATCGGGGGGAACATTTGTAATCTTGCAGCATGTGCAGATAGTATTGCACCTCTTCTGATATATGATGCAAAAGTTAGAATTCAATCGGTAGATAGTGATCGTGTTATTCCGCTGGAAAAAATACTTATCAAACCCTATACTGTTAACATACAATCTCATGAAATTTTGTCAGAGGTTTTATTACCTTTACCAGATAAAACGGGTAAATCTTGTTTCCACAAACTCGGAAGAAGGAGAGGAGTCTCAATAAGCAGAATGAGTTATGCTATCTATATTCGAACTGAAAATAGCACTTTGATGGACTTCCGTATCGCTCTCGGTTCTCTTTTTCCAATTCCAAGAAGATTGAGATCATTAGAAAATGAAATCATTGGTTCTGAAGTCAATCCTCAATTGTGGAGGGATGTGAGCAGAAAGATTGCCCACCAGATAGTTGATGAAACTGGTATTCGCTGGTCAACACGTTATAAAAGTCCTACAATTCAACAGCTTTTGTATACAAGTCTTACGCAGTTGACCTAACTTGTATTATCACTACATTATTTTGTAATAATTATCAAGGAGTCAACATGAATTTCTCGAAGAATCAAAACACATTCTCAATTCTATTCACAATCATAATAATTTTTGTGTTTGGATGTACTAATAAAAGTAACTCAATTATAAATGTAACGAGTAGTAATTTTGGTGAAATTATTCAGAATGATCTTGCTATAGTCGTATTCATTCCAGCAAACTGTACAGAATGTAAGGATGTGATAAACTCTTTCAAAGAGATTACTCAAGAAATGTCCGATGTCGTAGCGGGACAAATGGATGTACAGAAAAACGAGCAGTTTCTCAAACAGATTCGCTTGAGAGTAGAAGATGGTCAACCAACTATCGTAATTTTCAGCAGGGGTGATTATCAGGATGGAATTCTGGGTTCACGAACCACTGAAGAATTAAAAGAAATCATTCAAGGAATAAAAGACGAGTTACAGCTCTGGAAGGATGTGGAAGATGGGAAAGTGTCCTTCCTCGAAGCATTTGATTTTACCCTGAAGGACCTTGAGGGGAATGATGTTACTCTGAGTGAAGTGGGAGGGCTTGTCATTCTTGATTTCTGGGCAACGTGGTGTCCACCCTGCAAAGATGAAATACCTTATCTGGTTGAGTTCTACAGTGCCTACAAAAATCGTGGTTTAACAGTGCTTGGCGTAAGTGCAGAAGAATCTTCTGTCGTAGAAGCATTCGTGTCTGATTTTGCAGCACAAGGTTCGGAGATAACTTATCCGATACTTATAGATATGGATAGAAAAGTATCCAAGATGTATGGTATTAAGAGCATTCCGACAACCTTGTTCATATCCCCTGATGGCAAATTACTCAAGAAAGAAGTTGGTTTTACTGAGAAATACGCTGATGATTTCAGAAAAATTATTGAAGAAAACCTTCCACGTTAGCGATCATTAAGGAGACATCATGAAAAAATTTATACACAAGACTATTATCTTAATTCTTATCAGTTTATTTTTTATCAACTATTTGTTTGCAGAGGAAGCAGTAAAAGAAGAAATTCTTTGGCATGATTTTGAAGAAGGAATTCAACAGGCAAAAGTTGAAGGAAAAGATATCATCATTGATTTCTATACAGATTGGTGCCACTGGTGCCATGAGATGGATAAGACGACATTTGCAGATTCATCGGTGATTGCATATATGGATGAAAATTTTATTCCTATCCGCGTCAATGCAGAAAAAACAACAGACTATGTTACTTTCAAGGGCTCAACTCTGAACCTTAAACAACTTACCACGGCATTTGGCATCTCTGGATTTCCTTCATATGCTTTTCTGACAAAAGATGCTGATATGATTACTGTTGTACCAGGATTTCTCAAGGCACAACTTTTTATAAATATTCTAAAATACATTGATCAGGCATGCTATGATCGTCAAATCACTTTTGATGAGTTTATGCAAAAGAAAGGGGATTGCGAGTAACAAAACACAAAGGAGTTACTCCAATGGAAGACAACAATGAGTATTTTCACTTTGTAAGTACTCACGATGAAGCCCAGTCGATCATCAGCCGACATGCTGATTTCTGGATTGCAGATTGTATGTGCAGAAAACCTCGAGGAAGCTGCCGACATGGTAGAATTGATGTGTGCCTTTCCTTTGACGATTCAATAGGAAGCTATGCCTTGGGAATGAAAAAAGTAGACTCATTTTTCGTACAAGAGCTAATGCGTCACGCTGATGAAGAGAAACTGGTAACACGTCCTTTTCGGGATGAGAAAGATCCCAAAAAATTGGCGGAATATGCTTTTGCTGTTATGACTGCTGCGAATATTTTACTAATACTGATGAGCATTGTGGAAAGGGAAAATATATTCAGTTCACAGATTTAAGTGCTTGCACAGATTGCGGACAATGTTTAGATACATGTTACTTCAATGCGAGAATTTTAATAAATGGACGAATGGCCTTAATTGAACATGCTTGTTATGGTTGCGGATTATGTGTACCAGAATGTCCTATCTCATGTATCGAAATGATACCCAGATAATAAAAATTGAGAGCTAATTTACTACTATTTCTTGCAGCAGCTATCTGGGGATTTGGTTTTGTGGCACAGAGAGCTGGAATGGATTACGTGGGTCCTTTTACCTTCAATGCAATTCGATTTGCTCTGGGAGCGTTAACGCTTATTCCACTACTATCCATACGATCAAAAGTTTTTTACTGGTCACCCGGGGAACATGATACAAGAATAAGTCCTTTTATGGGTGGTATGGTTTCCGGATTCGCTCTTTTCGCTGCGAGCTCACTCCAGCAGAACGGGATCGTCTTTACTACAGCCGGCAAAGCTGGATTCATTACGGGATTATATGTGATAATCGTCCCATTACTCGGACTCGTCTGGAAGCAAAAAACACATACTGGAACCTGGATAGGTGCAGTGTTTGCAGTTCTGGGTCTTTATCTTATTTCAATGCATCAGGATTTGCATGTGATAGTGGGAGATCTCCTTGTGCTCGGAGGTGCATTCTTCTGGGCAGTCCACGTTCACGTGATCGGCTGGTTCACTGGCAAGATACATCCAATTCGGCTTGCTTTTCTGCAGTTTTCTGTTGCTGCAATATTGAGTTTTGTTTTTATGATAATTTTTGAAAAAGTACATGCTCCAAGTATTCTTCTCGCCTGGCAATCAATAATATTTGCAGGAGTATTCTCCGTGGGAGTTGCGTTCACCCTTCAGGTCATTGCTCAGCAGGAAGCGCATTCATCACATGCAGCACTTATTTTAAGCATGGAAGCAGTATTTGCTGTTATTGGAGGATGGCTTCTTCTGCATGAAGGTCTTACACTAAAAGGTATTATTGGCTGTACGTTTATGTTGACGGGTATGCTTCTTTCTAATAGTAAAAAGTCACCAGCTGTATTCTCTACTGGTAAATTGTAGTATTATTTATGATTAAAAAATGATTTGACAATAAATAATAAACATATATCTGAGTAAATATGAAAAAGGATAATTCAAAGGTATGTACAATTTTTTGCATACTAGTAGTAGGGATTTCACTTATGGCAGCACAGCAACATACTCCAGAAAAGGAACCCGCAAAAGTCTATTTTACCAAAGATATTTCCGATGAGGGGCTTGGAAGGCTCTCTTAATATGGTGTATATTAATGTCATTGCAAATATTTCTATACTTTGCGATTGTGCTTCCTGGGCACCACCACCCTTTATGGATGATATCGGCATAGTCGCATCAAAAGATATGCTGGCAATAGATAAAGCTTCTCTTGATCTTGTAAATGAGCATTATGGCGCTGGGGATACTTTTGCTAAAGAAAGCGGCACCAGTGGAAATTCACAGATTGATTATGGTTATTCAATTGGATTGGGAAATAGACACTACATACTGATAAATACCGATGAGGAGAAGAATGAATAATGTCTTTACTTACAGATAAAGAAAGAATCGAATTATTTCCCATTTTTAAAACCTGCACCTATCTGAATACTGCGTCGACTGGTGTGATACCCGAAACGGCGATTGCTGAGCAGGACAGATTTATGAATTTCTACAGGGCTGAAACGCTGCAAACCCAGCCTGAATCTTTTGAAATTATAAACAAGATAAAACAAAAAGTTGCAATCCTGCTTGGAGCAGAATCAGATGAGATCGCCCTTGTGAATAATACTTCTCTCGGCATTTGTATGGCTGGATGGGGAATTGAGATGTCCCAAGGCGATGTTATTGCGCTTCCACCTGGGGAATTCCCTGCGAATGTGTATCCTTGGAAAGGCTTGGAGGTGCGGGGAGCAAAGGTTTATATCGCCGAACAGGATGGAGAAGAATTTCTTGATGTGGACAACCTGCGAGTACTCGCTCCTTCGTGGATTAGATTTTATGATGGATACCGAATCGACATACAGGAATGCTCAAGGATTGCGAAAAAGCATAATGCTTTGTTATCAGTCGATGGTATTCAGGGGGCTGGAGTAATGTATCCCGATCTGAAAAATTCAGGCGTGGATGCATTCTCGGCAGGAGCTCAAAAATGGCTGCTATCACCAACAGGGACCGGAATCCTCTTTGTGAGAAAAGATGCACCGATTCGTTCGATTTTTCAAGGGTGGCTCAATCGATTCCTCGACACACTTGATTTTACTAATGTACGCAAATATGAGATACCAGAACCAAGAGATGCGTCACGATTTGAGATTGGAAGTTATCCCTATCAAGCGCTCTTTGCGATGCATGCTTCTGTATCATTTCTTGTTGATATCGGAATTCATAAGATTCAGGTATATACGCTGAGGATGGCAGAAATGTTTGTGGACGAATGTAAAGCTCTTGGACTAAAGGTTATTAGTGTCGGTGGGAAAAGGCGTTCACCAATAGTTGCAGTGTATATACCAGAAGCAGTACAAGTACATCAAAAGCTTCAGGAGAAAAAGATCCTGTGCTCCTGCCGTGAGGGCAATCTGAGATTTTCTTTTCACGTGTATAATAATGAGAGAGACATAGAAAAAACTATCGACGTTTTAAAAACAGCTATCAAATAGAAGGAGTACTATGAAAATTGTTGCATTCAACGGAAGCCCCCACAAAGAGGGAAATACCTATTCATTACTGAAAATTGCTTGTGAAACATTAGAAGATGAAGGAATTCATACGGAGATACTACACCTTGGAGGAAAGCAGGTTCATGGTTGTCTTGCCTGCAGGAAATGTTTCGAAAATAAAGATAATAAGTGTATTCAAACTGAAGATATAATCAATACCTGTATCCAAAAGATGGTAGAAGCTGATGGCATGCTGATCGGTTCTCCCACCTATTTTGCAGATGTTACTCCAGAGGTGAAAGCACTTATCGACAGGGCTGGATTTGTGGGATTTGCCAATAATGGTTTGTTCAAAAGAAAACTTGGTGCTGCTGTCGTAGCAGTTCGTCGGGCAGGAGCAATACATGTCTTTGATTCTATAAATCACTTCTTTCTTATTTCCCAGATGATCATACCCGGTTCCAGCTATTGGAATCTCGGAGTATCAGGAAAATCGGGAACAATTACCGGCGATGAAGAGGGGATCGGGACAATGACAAACCTCGGGAAAAATATGGCGTGGCTGCTCAAAAAAATATATGATAAATAGGAGTACATAATGGATAATTACAGAGAATTTAAAGAGATCGATTTTGATAAGCCATCATTTTTATTTAAGTTGAGTGATTCCCTGGTATATTTGTTGGGTGGTGCGGGTTTTTATAATAAATATATTGATTCCATTCCTCTAAACGGGGATGAACAAGTGCTGGATTTTGGCAGTGGAGGTGGTGTTGCGTCTAAACTGCTTGCAAAGAAACTTTCGACGGGACACTTGACCTGCCTTGAACCTTCGAAATGCTGGATAAAACGACTTAGAAAGAGATTGAAGAAATTCAAAAATGTCACGTTAATCAATACATATATTGATCAAGCTGATCTGCAGGACGATACATTTGATATCATCCTTATCCACCATGTGCTGCATGATATTCATCCTGATAAACGAGCTGACGTTTTGAAGAATCTTTCAAGGATTCTCAAACCCAACGGTCGGATTTATATAAGAGAGCCAATCAAGAAATCCCATGGAATGCCCTACGAAGAAATAAGAGAATTGTTCAAGGATATTGACAGAGATGAAAGTGAATTCTCAATAAAAACTAATAAAGAATATTCAGGAATTTATTCTTAAAGAAAGGATATAACTATGAAAAAAAGGTTTGTGATCTTAGCAGTGATAGTACTCATTGCATTAGCATTTTCTTTTTGTTCGAACTCGAGTGGTCCAACACCGAATTTTAAATATCTTGGGACCTGGCTTGGTATCACTTCATATGCTAATACTATTTCAGTGACTATTAGCAATGTAAGCAACAAAGAGAAAATCACTACGATAAAATTGTATTATCCAAATATTGATGGCACACCGGGATATCAAGAAATTGAATATACCAATTCGGACGGAATCACTGAAGTGACAAACGATACATTTGATTTTACAGAGCCCGGAGCTGAACCAGGATCGCAGGTGAATATAAAGGGAATTTTCCAAAGTATTACACAACTTACCGAAACATTTATTGCTTATACTGCAACTGATACGGTATAGGGAACCTATACAGGTACAAAACAATAAGCTTTAAAATAATTATGGATCCACGAGAACAACAGCAAACGAAATGGCTCACGATCAACAGGATCACTGCGCTGACAGATGGTGTGTTCGCTATTGTAATGACTCTGCTTGTCCTTTCTTTGGAAGCTCCGGAACCCCATGAAATAACCAACATCGTCCATTTGAAACATCTATTAATGAATCAGTGGCATGTGCTTTATATCTACTTCTTAAGTTTTCTTATCTTGGCGAATTTCTGGATCGCGAATCATTCTGAGTTTTCACATTTGAAAGCAACAAATATTATTCACCTCTGGTACAGCATCATATTCCTGATGTTCACCGCACTTCTTCCCTTTACCTCGCAACTATCTGGAGATTACCCTCATTACTGGCTTACCCAGGGATGTTTTCATCTCAATATGTTTCTGATAAGTGCAACGTTTTTAATGAGCTGGCAGTATGCTTCATATAAACGAAGGTTAATTAAAGATAATGTGTCTGATAACCTTTTGAAATATATTCAAATTCGAATCTGGGTAACTCCGATTGTGGCTATCTTATGTATACTGCTCGCGTTTTTTATACCAAACTACTCATCGATTCCATATATTCTCATTCCAATCATACATCGAATAATTGTACCGAAATATAAAAAACGATCTATTGCCGATAAGGAGTAATTGATGAAACCGCAGCTCTTTGCTTTGATTACTGCTATTGCCTGGGGAGTTGGTGGCTACTTCGAAAAAAAGGGATTACATCTGGGAAATCTTGCTCCGCAAATGGGAATTACCATTCGCACATTCATTGCTCTTATTATACTTGGCATAGTAAGTATCCCGTATTGGAAAACAATTCCACAAGCTGGTGGCAAAGCGTTAGCGTATATGATCATTGGTGGCGGAATCGTTGCAGGATCAGTTGGTATGTTGTGTTTCTATCATGCCATCAAAGGGGGTCATCTCGACCAGGTAATGCCTATTGCATTTACCTCTCCACTTTTTGGCGCTTTGATGGGTATCATTTTTGCTGGAGAGCCACTTACTTTAAAGAACGGTATTGGCATCGTACTTACAATCGGTGGGATCATCACACTCACGATTTAGTATGGATAAAAGGAAATTAAAGAAGATCATAATTATCCTTTCAATCATTGTTGTTTTTTTTATCATTTTTTCGATCGTTGTATCTTACCATGCCATCTATACTGGTGTGAAGAGAATTTGCGTGGAAGCAAAGCAGGAATACGGTCAGGATTGTGTAAATTCACTGGCACGTTTCATTAAATCTGATGAACATACCATCAAGAAAAAAACACATGCCATCTGGGCATTGGGACAACTTGCTGATGCACGTGCAATAACATATCTCAAAGAATTTCAGAAGAAATTTGATTGCGAAGATGATTCAAAGAAATCAAAAATATGTTACGAGATCCTAAAAGCACTCAAATGGTGCGAACAGGGAAATGCAACAAGCTGGATGTATAAAAACAGGAGCTCGTGGAATTAAGTGCATGCTTATCGTCAAATTGTAGAATTGATTACGCAATGTGCGGAATAAATTCAGCAAAAATTGCTTTCAATTTACAACAAACAGTTAAAGTTGATTTGAATGTTACAATCTCAAAGGGCAGCTTGTGAAGAAGCTCTATTCTGGCAATACATCAAAACATACGGTCATGTGGGATGGAAGAGATGAGCAGGATAAAAAACTTGAAAATGGTGTGTATTTCTACAAAATGGATGTGAACGGCACAACAATTGACACAAAGAGGTTAATTCTGTTGAGATAGATATATAGTTAATTACGGAGGTCTTAATGAAAGCAAAAAAAGGGGTTTTTGTAAGTAGTATTATTATCTTGATATTACTTATCAGTTCTTCTTTATTTACTGATTCAACATACAGAGATTCACTTGATATGCTGCTGATCGGTTCGAGTTATTTCAACTATCATAATCTTAGAAATCTGCTCCAGAATCTTTCCGATAGCGCAGGTGTAGATGTTAATTTCGATATCTATGCGATCAATGGTATGTATCTATATGACCATGCATACAATATGGTAACTGAAGCAAAAATTCAGGAGAAGGATTGGGATTATGTGATCCTGCAAGGTGGAGGAAGTGTCACTGCATATCCTGATTATTATACAGCACATCCAGTTTATCCTGCACCTGTGATCCTGAAAAATAAGATCATGAATAATTGTGATTCTACCAGAATGGTCTTTTGTATGCCGTGGGCATTTGAAGATGGCATGACGTGGGTGCCCGGATGGACCGATACGTTTGTAGATATGCAAAATCATATTTACGATAATACCCTGTTGTGGTCAGATATGGTTGGCTTCGAGATCTCACCAGTGGGTTGGTCATGGAAAACAGTGCTTACAGAACTTAATTTCCCTCTGCATTATTTACATATGAGTGACTGGAACCATCCATCACTCAGAGGTTCCTATCTCATGGCTTGTACGATATTTTCAACTGTATTTCAGCAAAGTTGCATCGGAGTGGACTACAATCCCGGAATTGAGGATGATGAAGTAACATATTTCCAGACAGTGGGAACGAATATGGTGCTGGACAGTCTCGATCTTTGGAATATCGATCCGATTTACGCTGTTGATCCGAACAATGAACTCGAACACAACTATCTTCAACAAAATGTACCTAATCCATTTCATAATAACACAGAAATATATTATTCTTTGAAACAGTCTGGGCACGTGGAGATAACTGTATATAATCTTATCGGGCAGCGTGTGAATACATTATATTCCGGAAATGAGCCTTCGCAGGTGCTGCAATGGGATGGGACTGATGAGGGGGGAAATAAATTACCAGCTGGTGTATATTTTTATAGATTATTCCTTGATGGTGAAAATCTTGAAACAAAAAGGATGATCTTATTACAATAGTCCAAAACTTTATAAGGACATCTTATGAGTGGTTCAGACTCCATTGAAGAACTGATACAAAAAGGTATAGTTGCAGGGGATGTGGACATGAATGAGGAAAATGCAATCTGGTGCTCGCATAGTAGTGATAAAGTCGATATTGCTCAGGTTTTGATGAAACTGGTGCGCCAGCAATTCCCTCTGTCATCGACAGGCAATGACCTTCGAGCGTTATCGATTGGATGCGGATCAGAGCCGCAGTTTCAAATCCTCGAATCTGCATTTCGTGGTGGATTATATCTGCTTGATATCGATCCCCATCCACTTTCGATTATCAAAACAAATATAAAAAATCTTTCAATAAACCATGTGCAGACCGTTGAAGCAGATTATACTACAACACTGCTTCATGCTCCTGATGCAAAAAAGTTCAAAAAAGATGTACTCAAAGATCACGAACTCGACCTGATCGTGCTTCATCACTCTCTTTATTATTGCAGTGCATCAGTGTGGGAAGAGTTATTCAACACTCTAAGTACAATACTTCTCTCCGAGAGAGGTGCGATCCATGCGGTTATGATGTCATCACGATGTAAAGAGAATGATTCCACCACCTGGCTTTATAATCATTTTGCGGGGAAATATTTTGGTGTACATAATGACCAGGACTTGAAAGCATTTGGTGAAAAATTAAGAAATCATAACAATTTTAGAAATGCGAACATACATCAAGAAACCCACAAAGTGAAGTTTTTCATCAACGATTTTGAGAAATATATGGCAGTGATCTGGATGATATTGTTGTATCCAAATGTACATAACTATTCCGTCGAACAGAAAAAAGAGATCACAGAATATATCTATGAGAATTTTTTCAAATATCAGAAATCCCTTATTCAGGAACAGGATCATTTGGTCATAACGAGATAGAGTAACTGTACTTTTTAACTCCCAGGGAATCACGATTTGAGTTGAGAACAAAGAAATATGAATAACTTACATTCTGAAGTCTCCCGATACATCGGGAAAATCCAGTCCACTGATTGAGTTGATTTACATAGCCAATAAAAACACCATCATTCCCGTGCAAGCAGGAATCTCTATTCAATAAACTAACACTATGGTAAGCTATTGATTATTGTGTAATAAAAGCAATGGATTTTAACCTTTTTAGAATTGAATTGCATGTGAAACATGCCGCACCTATGGCGCTTAATTTGTATCTTTTCTTGTTACCGAAGGCTGACGCCTTCGGCAAAAATATTTCATGCTTACAGCATTAATAATGTAAAACAAGATTCCAATCTTGTTAGTGTTTATTGATTCTTACGACTGGTGTCACAAAATGGCCTATGATACTTCAGATAAAGTTAAGAATTTACACGATTTT
>DRBZ01000109.1 GCA_011043895.1 Candidatus Cloacimonadota bacterium | reverse complement strand
TGAAATATGTTTTCCGGGTGTAGTATTTGGCAATTGCTCTGATACTCTGATAATTCTTACCGAATACTGAATCAATCTATCAAGCAAATCAAACTTCTTACTTTCTTTTTCCTTCATCATTGATACTTCCGTGTTGGAAATTGGATATTCTCCTTCATCCAATAAGTTGTCCTCCGAAAACAAGAATAAGTATCAGCCGAACAACGACAGCAGCAATACCCATAACAGAAAGGGTTTGCACTATTCCCTGCCGTTCCATAGAATTTGCTATAAGACCGGGAATAATATATCCTATCACGTGCACGACCTGATCTCCGGGAATGTAGCCAACGAGACCAAACGAACGAACCATCCATCCAAAGATGAATCCGAGTAAAACAGAGATCACCATTCTACGTCTACCATAAATGAACATGAACATGCCAAGTATTTTTACGATACCGAAGACGAGAAAACTAATTACAAGTGTGACAATAATTGTAAGTGGTTCATGAAGGTACAGCGCAATATACCCACAAACCACAATACCGCCTGCTGCCACTCCAAAAGTCTCAAGAAAGAAAAGACTTATTAAAACTCCCAAACCTATCGAGACTTCAAACATGTTATTCTCCAGTTCCTGACTTTTCTTTAAAATACTCTACTATATAACGACCGTTACCTCCGATATTACCTATACCAATAAGTAAAATATCCTCATCTATTATTTCCAGTGAATCAATGATTTTTTCGCCGGTGGTCCAGCCAAGATTATGAATATTCTTCATATTCAGCTTTTGTTTTTGAGCATAATTATAAACGGTTTGCGTTTCATGACCTATGAGGAATAAAGCATCGTATGAAATATCTTTCAGCATTTCGATAAGTTGTTTTGATCGGAACATCCTATCTGCACGGGTATTAAGAAGAAAGGCAGTGTAACCGATATTCGGGTGAAAGGTTTTCAGCGATTTGATAACAAATTCCGTTGATTCTGGATCATTCGCTGCAAAGGAATGTGCAAAATAAATATCCTTATTCTTAACTTTAATTTGATATGTCTTAGTAGCACCTATATCGGGTGTTACTGCCTTCATACCTCGTAATGCAATGTCCTTATTAACACCACACGCATTACATACATTCAAAGAAAGTGCAATGTTATCTTTATGCTCGAGATATGAAAATCCCTCAAGATCATTATCCTTCACGATTGATTCATCACTCATGTGTATTTCCGAGTAATTTTTAGTTGAGATTTTCTTCATATATGGGAATAATTTTTTCTCACTGGTGAAAATTTTTGTACGAGATGGTATTGTATTACAAATCGAGTAGGTACAATTTTTGATGCCCGGTCCCATGACATCAACATGGTCAAGACGGATGTTTGTGATGACTCCGATTGAGGATTTCACCATTTTATGCTCAGTGATCCACTGATATTCCGGCATAACAGCCATGCATTCGAGAACAAGTACATCCACGCCACGTTTTGCAGCAAATTTACATATACTTAGCTGTTCGCGAATATTTGGACCCTGAGGACGTTTTATGGGGATTTCATTACCGTCTTCGAATATAAGACGCGGTGCTGAACCTGTCGTCTTTGCAATAACCTTTTTTCCTCCTTCTCTCAATCCTGCAGCAATAAGACGTGTTACGCTTGATTTTCCACGAGTGCCATTCACATGAATTACCATAGGAATTTGTTTTCTATACTTCTGATGTTTGTAATATTCCAATGCAGAAAATGCAAGCAAGATGAAAAAACCGATTATCAAAATATACATGTTTTTATTATGTTCAAATTTTTTTGAATAAAAAAGAAGAATGGCTCAAAGCTTGTCAAAATATTTGTGTATATTATTGAATTTCAACAGGTTTTAGTAATATCAATTTAAGTACTATCGTAAAATAATTGCAATGAGTAGAAAACCCATCAAAATATATCCACCGATTCTAGAAACTTCAGCATAGATATTTCTACTTTCAGAATTTCTGGAAATAACTCCCAACACGATAGATGCAATTGGATTTATCGTAAAAAATATCATTATTAACCAAGGGAAAAATTCAAAAAGGTGTTTGAATAGGCTTGAAATCTGTGAAATATACAGAATATACAAAAGCCATGAAATAGCCGATAATAAAAATAAAAGAAATCCTATAACTCCAAGTGTTTGAGACCTTTGAGGAATGATGGTTGATTTCATTTTAGATCACACCAATGGAAGATTGTGTGACCCATCCCCCATTACCGGAAGGAAGTTTAATCAAAACCCAGTCATTATCAAAACGTTCAATGGTAACCTTCAGACCCTCATGAATAGTAAAGACTTGTTGAAAATCCTGGCTGGGTCCACTATAAGCTATAACAGTCTCATCCAATATAATAGCAGTATCCTTTGCATAGAATGTACGGATTCGCCAGATTTCCATGACGACTAATATAAAAAAAATACATGATAAGATTACTATTAATATTTTACTAAGATTTCTTAATCCACCTTCTTTACTGATTATCAGCAAAACGATCGAAGCCATAAGGAGAATAAAAATAACCAAAATGAGGATAGCCAGTACATTGATCGAAAATGAGAAAATGATTTTTTGTAAGACGGTTTCAAAAAATGACTTCTGGTCAACCTCTTTGTCCTTAAGATTTGCTTTGACCATCGCAAGATTTTCACGTAAATCTCTATCCAGTGGATCAAATTTTGCAGCTTTTTCGTAGTATAATCGTGCATATCCCAGATTATTAAGTTTGAAATAAGTATTGCCAAGATTATAAAAAAGTTGAAAGTTCATAACTCCCTGATCAACAGTCTTTAAATATTCTTCTGCTGCTTTCTCATAATTTTGATTTTGGTATGCTCTATTAGCAGCTGTCAGGTCATACTCTTCTGCAAGAAGTGATGAAGAGAGAAGAACGATCAATAATAAAATATATAACTTTTTCACTTTTTCTTTCTCCTGAATTTCATTCTCGACAGTATTGTAATTATATCATTCAGTTCATGGTATAGATGACTAAGCTCCTCATCCGAATATTGCACTCCACCGAATCGAGCGGTATCTGTTTGCAGTAAGAATTTTTGTATACGTGCTACAAGTGACTCCTCAACATTATGTTTATGTAATTCTGAGATAATATCCTGAATCTTTGAAGCACCAGCAGAAATATTACACCTGTTTGCTATATAATTTTTCAGTGCGTTTTCACCTGATACGCAGAACTGTTCGGAGTTCTTTTGTTTTAATGCAGATTGCACTGTTTGAATATCCTTCTGCAATTGTTTATTAGATATCTTTGATCGGTAATATGCTCTATCCTGAAGTAGTTTTTCTCTCTCTCTTTTAAAAATAACCGCAGCAACAATACTGAGTATCCCAATAATTACAATCAGCCAATACCATATTTGAAGAATAATCAGACTAAAATCCTCTATAGTATCTTTGCTTATGATAAAATGAATATCTCTACCCTGAATATCAATATCCTGAGGTCGTATATAAGCCAGATTACCTGCTACATCTTTTCCCTTTTCCACATGCAAATACATTGGATCTGTCTGGATCGTTTTATATGATCTTGTTGTTGGTTCAAAATAAGTAAATGGAATACTGGGAAAAGTATAGGAGCCGGGCTCTTCAGGGATAAGAATATACTTAATAATCTTTTTACCATTAATATTGTACGGAGGATACAATTCTTCACTCACCTCAGGTGTGAAAGAATCAATATTCGGGATTGTAGGTATTCTTGGTGGATCGAACATGCGAATGTTGCCCGAACCAGAAATGGTAAGAGTAAGTGTTACAGATTCTCCTGTTTTTACCTGTGATGAGCTCAAGTTGGCTATAATATTAAATTTACCGACAGCTCCCGAAAAATCTTGTGGTTGTTCTTCAAGCGGTAAAGGTTGCACCCTTATAGAAGGTTGATTGGATTGAATATATACTCGCTTCGTTGTACCAAAGTCGAAGAAACTTTTGGCTGGAACTTCATAAGCACACAATAGTTCCATACTATCAAGTTTAAACGTGCTGGCATAAGTTGGGAATAGAGTATAGTCACTTATTCGATACGCATAATAGCGCATACCCTCAATTACTTCAATTGTATGAGTAATGTTCTTTGCTTCAAATGTTTCTTCTTGTACAAATCCAGAAAACTTTGGCATCTTCTCAGCATTGAGACCTACAAGCCCTTTATTACTATAAAGGGTATATCTGATAGTGAGTGGTTCACCGACATAAATTTCTTTTTTGTTTGGTTGTGCCTGTAAGAATATCTGGACACCGTCTGTAGTTGTGCTTTTTGGAATTTGCTGATCTTTATTCTGACTGTCAAAAGTATCCTGCGCTTCGACAACAGCTACATTTATTGATTTAGAACGATATGTTTTTTTCCCAAATTTCGTATAAATAGGTGGGATTGTAAACTGTCCAACTTTTAAAGGACGTAATGAATATGTATAACTCTGTGTTACAGATCTGGACATTTGGTTATTGATAATTTCAATTGAAGTAGAACTTGAAGATGATTGTCCAATTATCTGAAATCCTGTAAGTTGTGGTATTTCTGGCTCTGCTTCAATTTGTTCATCTGACTTAATCTCGACGGTGAGTTTCAGTATCTCATTCAGGGATACAGTATTTCTGTCAACATAAGAACTAATAGTCACATTCTGTGCTAAGCAGTAGAAATTTATGCTGATGAAGATGAATGAAATGCAGGCTAATTTTTTGAACATTACCAGTTCTTCTCCACATCTTTCGTTCTTTTAGTTTGAAGTAGTTTCTTGATGCGTTCTTTTTGATTCTCTTCTTCCTGTCGTTGCATGGCATCCAGAATTCTCTGAGCTTGTTTCTTTTCTTCTTCAGTTGGTTTTGGTTTTTGCTGAGGTTGCTCCTGTTTCTTTTGCTCTTGATTTTGCTGATCTTGTTGCTGCTGCTGTTGTTCTTGCTGCTCTTTTTCTTCTTTATCCTGTTCCTGTTTATCCTTCTTTTGTTGTTCTTGTTGTTGCTTCTGCTGGTTTTGCTGCTCCTGATCCTGTTGTTGGTTCTGAGCAGATTGCTGCTGTTGGAGGAATTGCTTTGTCAATTCAAAATTATATTTTGCATCCGCATCATCGGGATTCTCAATAAGTGAATTGCGGTAATATTCCAGAGCTTTATCATATTCCTGTTTCTGAAAATATGCGTCTCCAAGATTAAAGAAGACTTTTGCCTTATCTATATCTTCTGATTTTAAACTGGTTTTAAATTCCCTTATGGCTTCATCGTACTTTTCATTCTTATATAACGCATTTCCAAGATTAAAATGTATTTGCCCCTCATCTGGATATTCTATACTGTTTTGTTCAAAGAGTTCTTGTGCTTTGGGAAAATCTCCCTTGGTATATGCTTTGATGCCATTTGAATTCTTTAATACTTTTTCATAGCTTAGCCCAAAGCAATTATATATGAAAATAACCATCAATACTGATAAACTAAGAACAAATTTCTTCATACTTTGATCCTCCTTTCCCATAATATAAACTCGATTACCAATAATAACAAGGCAAAAAATGCAAAATATGCATATTTTTCCTTATATTGCGAATATCTTCTTTCTGCTATTTTCTCTTTTTCGAGTAGACTAATATCATTGAGTATCTCTTGTATTTCTTGCTGACCTGTAGCAACCTGAAAAAATAACCCACCTGTTTCTTTTGCGATCCAGCTAAGATTTGAGAAATCAAGCTTTGTGAGAATGATGTTCCCATCTTTATCTTTTAGATATTCCTTTTCACCTGTTTGTGGATTCAGGATCGGTATGGGAGCTCCCCTTTGTGTTCCGATTCCAAGCGTATAGATAATGATGTTATTTTCTTTTGCTTTCTTAACCGCATCCTGAAAATTCCCTTGAAGATTTTCCCCGTCAGTTATCAGTATCATCACTCTATTCTTTGTATCTTCTGTATAGAGTGTGAGTGCTTTATCAATTGCTTTTGCAATATTTGTACCACCTTCGGGAATTAATCCTACATCAATGATCGATGCAAACATCTTAAGCGCTGAGTAATCAGAGGTGATCGGACATTGAACAAACGCATTTCCTGAGAACAGGATAAGTCCAACTCGATCACCAGTAAGCATATCAAGGAATGTCATAAATGAGTTTTTTGCACGTTGAATTCTATTAGGAGAAAGGTCTTCTGCCAGCATACTTCTGGATACATCGATTGCTACCACAATATCAAGTCCTTTTTCCTCCAAAATCTGCAATTTCTTTCCCCATTGCGGACGAGCAGCAGCTAAAATAACAAAAATAATAATAACTATCCATAGAATGTTCTTCAAACTTCGTGAAGTTATCGAGATATTGCTGATAAGTTTCTTTTGTAGTTCTGGGCAGCTAAATTCAGCAAGTAATTTTTTTCTTCTTTTTGAAGAGAAATACATTAATACTATTACAACAGGTACAAGTAAAAGAAATAATAAAAACTCAGGATTGCCAAATCGCATTAGAGTAACCTCTTAAGAATAAATCTTGCATAAATAATTTCTAGAATAAGTAGAGCAAGTGCTGCATATAGGGAATAGAAGAAAAGGTCATAATAACGATAATGTACCTTTTCCGAAATTTCTGTTTTTTCCATTTTATCAATTCGATCCATAATCTCTGCGAGCTGCTCTGGATTACGAGCACGAAATGCTTTCTCTGTACCGCTTATTTCTGAAATCTTGTTCAAGGTTTTAATATCAATATCAAGTTGCTGGTTCACATATTGTGTACCATAAATAGGATGATCAACGGGTATCTGTGAAATCCCCTCTTTTCCCACACCGATGGCATATATCTTGATGCCCAGGTCTTTTGCAAGAGTTGCAGCAGTGATTGGATCGATCTCACCTGAATTATTTCTTCCATCTGTTAGCAGTATGATAACTTTACTTTTTGCTTTTGAATCCCGCAGTCTATTAATAGAAGTTGCGATACCCATTCCAATTGCAGTGCCATCCTTAACCATTCCTGTTTCTATCTGATCGAGAAGTTGGATCAAGATCTTATGATCGATCGTCAGAGGGCATTGGGTATAACTTTCCCCACCAAAAATTACTAATCCTATCCTATCAGCAGGACGGGATTCTATAAATTTTTTTGCTTCCTTTTTGGCTACATAAAATCGGTTATTAGGTTGAAAATCTATTGCCCTCATGCTTGTAGATACATCAATTGCAAGAATAATATCAACACCCTTGCCTTTTACTCTTGTGAAGCGTTCGGGAATCACTGGGCGTGCTAACGCAATGACTAAGCAAAGGAAGATCAAAATATGGAACAGATATCTTAGATAATAAAAAAACTGTGTTTTCCTATTAACAAAGGGCTTTAGAAGTGCAATATTTGAATAAAGAATTGAAGGTTTCTTTTTACTTTTCACAAAGATCTCATACAGCACCAACAATGGTAGTAAGATCAGCAAAAGAAAAAATGTAGGTTTAAGAAATTCAATTCTCATTATTTGTTTCTTCGAAATCTTTTTCTTTGGTTAGATGAATTATTTCTATCAGGTTATTTACTGTTTTCTCTGCATCCTCAAGAGGAGGAATATACTTTGCAAATTTTACCCTATCACATTCTCTGATAATATCATTAATTTCTGCCTTCTGCGGTATTTGCATTGAACTGAGTGCCTGCTTTATCTCAAAAGCTGTCATTTCAAGAAATGGTTTATTGTAGCGATTCTCAAGATACTCTCGGCAAATCCATGATACTTCAATGTAATATCGCTTTATTTCGCCTTTGCTAAGATAATCGTGCAATTTCAGTTGTTCAATCTTATGTAGTGCGATCACATGTGCTGGTTGCTGGATTTTTTTCTTCTCTGGGAGTAGAGGTAATCCTTTCTTCTTTCTTGTTATAATAATTATCACGACAATGATTGCCATGATTATTAACAAAGGAATCACAACATCCCAGAATCCTAGATTTATTCGTAATGGAGATTTAATATCTTTAAGTTCAGTACTATCATTAGCGAGTACTGATTTTATATTTACTTCCAGGGTATCAGAATAAACAATCGTTGAATCGGCAGAAGATTTTATTATAAATTCTTGAGCTGGTATTTTTTGTATCCCGGTATCAAATATAGCTGAAACAAATTGAAATGAAGTGAGAAGCTCTTCTTTCAGGGATTTTGTCTCTTCACCAAAGCCAATCAGCATAAATATCTCAGATGGTTTCTGCTGAATATACTCAACAGTACTTTGAGCATCATGAGTAATATCAACATTAAAGAAAATTCTGTCACCAACCTTAAGATTAGATAGTTCTGTCTTTACAGTATCGATATATGTACTTATTTCTGCAGCATAAAGCAATGATAGAGGTACCAGAAATATCAGAAGCAAGATAATAAATTTTCTCATCGATTCTTCTTGGCTCTTTCTTTAAAGAATTTTACGAGAGTATCAATGTAATCAGCATCAGTTCTTATGTCTATCAGATCGATCTTGAGTTTCTTAAGCATTTTCGGAAAATCATTGATTTCTTTTGCGATATGTTGTTCAAACTTTTCTCTCATTTTTCGATCATTTGAATTAATAATGATCTCTTTACCTGTCTCTGCATCCTGAAGGGTGATAAATCCTACTTCTGGAATGCTGTATTCACGTGGATCGAGAATACGGATCGCAATAACATCATGTTTTTGGGCTATGATCTGAAGATTGCGATAGTAATCAGAATCAAAAAAATCAGAGATAAGAAAAATTATACTGCGCTTTTTGGTCATTTTATAATAATACTCAAGCGCATTATTGATATCAGTTTTCTCGTGTTTCGGTTGATCGTAAAGAATTTCTCTGACGATTCGAAGTACAGAATTCTTCCCTTTTTTGGGGGGGATGTATTTTTCGACTTCATCAGAAAATAAAAGTAATCCCACTTTATCATTATTCTTTATCGCAACCAGGGCAAGTATCGCTCCGATCTCAGCAGCAATTTCTCTTTTTAATTTTTTATACGTGCCAAAGGAGCCAGACCTGCTAATATCGATCATCAGCATAACTGTTAATTCGCGCGTTTCTTCGAACTTCTTAATGTAAGGATGTCCCATTCTCGCGGATACATTCCAGTCAATGAGCTTGACATTATCTCCAGGTTGGTATGCACGAACTTCCGAAAACTCGAGTCCTTGCCCCTTGAATATACTGTGATATTCACCAGAGAACATCTCATTAACGATACTTCGAGTTGAGATCTCGATTCGCTTTATATGCTGTAATAATTCTTTTGGGATCATAGAAACTATTGTTCTATGGAATTTCTATTTCATCAAATATTCGATCAACAATATCTTCGGAGGATATATATTCAGCTTCAGCTTCATAGGTAAGTATTATTCTATGTCTTAATACATCTTTTCCAATTTCTTTAATATCCTCAGGAGAAACATACCCTCGCTGATTTAGAAGTGCATTTGCTTTGGCTGCACGAACAAGATAGATCGATGCTCTTGGAGAAGCTCCATATTCTATAAAATCGGCAATATCCTTAAGATGATATTCTTCCGGATTTCTTGTTGCAAAAACGATATTGAGAACATATTCTTTAATTTTTTCATCAACATAAATGTCATTTACCAGTACGCGTGTCGCCAACACATCCTTAGGTTTGATGATCTTCTTCACGGTGATTGGTTTATTATCTGCCATTCTGTTGATGATCTCACGTTCCTCTTCTTTGTCGGGATAATCAACTTTGAGTTTCAGCATAAAACGATCGACTTGTGCTTCTGGTAATGGGTATGTACCTTCTTGCTCAATGGGATTCTGTGTTGCCAGAACGAGGAAAGGTTCTTCAAGTTTATAAGATGCATCCCCTATTGTTACCTGGCGTTCCTGCATTGCTTCCAGAAGGGCACTCTGCACCTTGGACGGTGCACGGTTGATCTCATCAGCAAGAATGATATTAGAAAATATCGGTCCCATTTTTGGTGTAAAAGTTCCTTCTTTCTGATTAAAGATCAACGTACCAATCAAATCTGCTGGAAGAAGGTCAGGAGTGAATTGAATACGATTGAATTTCACATTTATAATATCAGCGAGTATGCTTACCGAAAGTGTCTTGGCAAGACCTGGTACACCTTCCAACAGTACGTGTCCATCTGCAAATAATCCGATCAATAATCTGCGGATCATATATTCCTGCCCAACGATCACTTTGCTTATCTCTTCAAAAATCGAGTGCAGGAATTCTGTCTTTTCAATTACTTTTTGATTGATCTCTTGTATATTCATAGCAAAACCACCTTACTTAATCGAGAAGAATACCTTTTTGTATCTTCTTCATAAGATCTTCTCTTTGTTTATATAAATGTGTTTGGATCTTGTGTAAAAAGGACTGAATCACATCAATGGAGATCCCTTTGCGCTTCATGCGTGTTGTTTGCTTTTGAAGTATATAAATACCATCGATGTAGGAACTTGACACATCAACATGAAAATCATGGTTCACCACTTCACATATTATGAAACTAAGACATTTTGGAAATAATGATTTAACTTTTCTTACCTGATTTTGATAGGAAAGAACGAACCAGTCATCAAGCACCAGTGCTGTCTCAAGAATAAGTATCGGCATCATGAAATCTACATCAATATAGTTTCTCTTACCTTCCAACCGATACTTCATTAGTATATTCTTACCCATAACAAGTCTCGTTTTTTGAGAGGATATCGACATCAGCTTTTCTTTTTTGATGTTATCCAGCTTCTCATATTCGAAACGAATGCCAAGTGGAACTTCTGCCCGACCAAAATACAATTCCAGGACCTCAATGATTTTAACATCCTTTATGATGTAATAAATGAACTCAGAGAGAACGGTTTCAAAGAGTTTTCTCTGCTTGAGGAAAGTGTTATCTTCTCTGAACTTCTTTGAGAAGAGGAAGTTGCGATACTCTGCATAGAGTTGGATTTTTTTCTTCAGATCAGCGATCTCATTCGATGTTATCTCAAGATTTGCCGTTCTCCATTTCTTATATTGTATTGTAATCTCATTGAGATACATCGTACGTAGCGCATTCTTTTCTGCAACCAGTAATTCATTTATCGTATCGCCATGTCTAAAAGTTTCCATGAAAACCTCTATTTTCTGAGATAATCAAAGATCGGGAATTTGGCGGTAAACTCCTGAACTTCTTTTTTAATCTCAGCTAATTTTTCTTCGTTATCGTAATTGTCATATACTTTTTTTATAAATTCTGCGATCTTATCCATATCCTGTTCTTTCATGCCCCGGGTAGTAACTGCAGGTGTTCCAAGACGAATTCCTGAAGCTACAAAAGGAGGTCTGGTATCAAATGGAACTGTGTTCTTGTTTGCAGTAATTCCAGCAAGATCAAGTGAACCTTCCATTTTCTTACCAGAAGGTCCCCCATCTTCTTCTGACCCGAGATCAATGAGCATAAGATGTGTGTCAGTTCCGTCGGAGACAAGGTTGAGTCCTCTTTTCATCAAAGCTTTTGCAAGTGCTGCTGCATTCCTAACGATCTGCTTCTGATATTCTTTAAAATCATCTTTGAGTGCTTCTTTGAAGGCAACTGCTTTTGCAGCGATAATATGTTCCAGCGGACCACCCTGTACTCCAGGAAATACCCATTTATCAAGTTCCTGTGCATACTTCTCTTTGCAAAGGATCATGCCACCTCGGGGACCTCGAAGAGTTTTATGGGTAGTAGTTGTTACTATATCTGCATATGGTACAGGATTAGGATGCAATCCTGCAGCGATCAAACCAGCAATGTGTGCCATATCCACAATAAGAGTAGCTCCCACTTCGTTGGCGATTTCTTTAAATTTAGCAAAGTCGATGGTTCTTGGATAAGCGCTTGCGCCAGTCAGAATCATCTTGGGTTTACATTCCTGGGCTTTTTCACGAATTTCGTCATAATTAAATTGTTTTGTATCTTTGTTAACTCCATAAGCAACTATATTGAATAAATTTCCAGAGAAGCTCAACGGATGTCCATGAGTCAAATGCCCGCCATGAGTTAGTTCTAGACTGAGTATCGTATCTCCAGGTTTTACAACAGTGAAATACGCAGCCATGTTTGCTTGTGAACCGGAATGCGGTTGCACATTGGCATGCTCTGCTCCAAATATCTCTTTCGCTCGTTCAATAGCGAGACGTTCGACATCATCTATGTATTCACAGCCGCCATAATATCGACCATAAAGACGGTATTTCAGTTCACCTGTCTTTCTGCTATATCGGTAGGGATAACCCTCGGCGTATTTGTTAGTAAGCACAGAACCAGCAGCTTCCATTACTGCTTCAGAAACAATATTCTCGGAAGCTATTAGCTCTAGATTATGATACTGTCTTTCGACTTCATTCATTATCGCTTCATAAATTTCAGGATCAACTTTTTTTATTTCATCATAATTTAACATGAATCCTCCATCATATGAATTTTTGTTTAATAGTTTTAAAATTTTATTTTGAGTAAGATACTACCAAAAACTTATCGACGATCCTCGTATTTTTTTATTTTATTAAGACGTCTGATATGACGACCGCCATCAAATTCTGTACTGAACCAAGTGTCAACTATTTTCTTTGCTTCGTCAATTTTCATAAACCTTCCTGGAAGAATAAGGACATTAGCATCATTATGCTCGCGTGAAAGTTTGGCGATCGTTACAGACGTGCAAAGCGCTGCACGGACTCCTATTACTTTATTTGCCACGATACTCATTCCTATACCAGTTCCGCAAATGAGGATACCTTTATCACATTCCCCTTTCCCAACTGCTTCTGCAGCAGCAAAACCTGTATCCGGATAATCCATCGATTGAGGTGAATCCGTTCCAAAATCAATAACATCAAAATTACTGAGATAGGATTTTAATCCCTCTTTCAACTGGTATCCTGCATGATCAGATGCTAATGCGATCTTCATTATTCCTCTTCTTCAACATCCTTTTCTGCCATAAGACAAGCAAAAGCAACCGAATAGAGTTTATTCATTTCAGTATCATTACGAGATGAGATAGCTGTCGGAGCCTTTGTTCCAACGATATAGGTTGCCATAGCAGCTTTGGCAAAATATGTTAATGCTTTATAAAATACATTGCCGACCACAAGATATGGAAAGACAAGCCCATCTGCATTCCCCTCTACGCAACTCTTTAATCCTTTAGCTCTTACACTATCGGGATCGACTGCAGTGTCTATTGATAATGGTCCATCAACATCAGCATCTTTGAATTCACCACGTTCAGCCATTTTTGCAATAATCGCTGCATCGATTATAGACTGTACTTTCGGATTAGTCTTTTCGGAATATGAGATAAGTGCTATCTTTGGGCGTTTTATACCAAGTTTTCGAGCAGTATTTATCACATATTGGGTCATAATTATCTTTTGCTGTATTGTTGGAGTAGGTATAAAGGCGGCATCAGTAAAGATAAGTAATTTTCTATACGTCTTCACTTCTGCAACAGATATATGTGAGAGTGTCATTCCAGGTATCATCAAGCCACGCTCTTTATCCAGTATACAACGCAGGAGTTTGTCTGTCGAGATGAGTCCCTTCATTAGTACATCACCTTCACCAGAATTTATGATATCAATGGCTAACCTGCCAGATTCCATCTCGTCGGGTTCATCTACAATTTTAAATAATTTATGATCTACATTCGTAGCTTTGCATGCCTGTTTTATGATATTTGAATCCCCCACCAAAGTTACGTCAGCCAGTCCGAGATCAATTGCCTTTTTACTGGCAAGAACGCTCATTTCATCCTGACCATAGGCAACAACAACACGCTTCGTTTTCTGAGATTTTACAAGTTCAATGACATCTTTAAGTTTTTTTATAGGTGGCATCTCAATCCTCCGAAATTTTTTCTTGAGAATAATTAGCGCCTGATCGTGTCAAGAAATTGTACTTTTTCATTGGCATACCCTCAAAATTTTTATATTGATGACACTTATTGAATAATTGCACTAGAAATAAGTACGAATAGAAAATTATAAAGATTGAGTTTTATTGATTATTTAGAGATCATTCGTCTTCGTTTCACTACACAGTAACAAGCAAATAAATTAGACGCAGATAAACGCAGATTTGGCAGATCTACACTGATAATAAAATATACGGTCATTCTCGCGAAAGCGGGCATCTGTAAAGTAACTTTCTCAATGAGAAATACCTACAAACCCTTTATTTGCAGTGCTTAAAAAGATTTAACTCTTAATTTTTGGGAGTATGCCAGATGTAGCAAAGCTTGAGTTGATTGATAAGTCTGTTACCAAATCCGCAAGATTGGGATCTTGCGTTACTACCAAAATTAATTAGAAGTATAAAAATTTTTGATAATGACACGAAATAAAACCATACGAAACAACCATGTTTAGCGCAAACAAAAAGAGCATGATAAATCATATAGAGTATAATATGATATGTATGTTAATTGTTTTAGTTTTTCTGTAAGCAATTTTCCACTCCAAGAATCCTGCAAACCATCTATTCATAGTACTTCTCAGGATTTTTCTCTGAATTTCTGGGGGTATGCCTGATTGTAAATTTTCATTTGAATTGTTCATGAGATTACAAAATTCCAAAATTTCTAAATATATCTCTTATAAAAACGGACCGACCAAAATGCCGATCCGTTGTTTATGTAAGGGGATATTAAGGACTATTTATTCGACCTCATGTTTTGGAGGTTTCACGCGAGAAATAATTCCTGCTGCAACAATACAGAGCACTCCGCAGATGATGAATGCAAGCGGGAAATTACCCATATCTCCGAGTTTTCCACCAAGAATAGGACCAAATATGCCGCCTACTCCATAAGCAAGGAAAATCCAGCCGTAATTTTGTCCAATATATTTTGTTCCAAATGTATCCGCAGTAATCGTTGGGAAAAGTGAGAAGTTACCGCCAAAATTAAAACCGATCAATGCTGCACCGATATAAAGCAATGCAGGAATTCCTGCAATCCATTGGAAAAGAATCACAAAAATGCCCTGTGTGAGCATCATGATAACTATCGAGGTTTTACGTCCGAGCTTGTCGCTCAGTGCTCCCCAGGCAATCCTCCCTAGTCCATTTGCTAGTGAGAAGAATACTGCCATAGCAGTGCCTGCAATACCTGATGCTGCTGCTTCCGAAATACCAGCTTCCATTAGTGCCTGCATTGGAAAGAGTTTCATAAGCCCAATACTCATCAAACCTGCACCAGCACCAAAAACAAAAGTCAACCAGATCATATAGAACTGAGGAGTTTTCAGCATTTGGTTGCTCTTTAGTTGATATTTAACATCATCCACTTTTTTCTCAGCTTCAGTGGGTACCCATCCATCTGGTTTCCATTCCTTTGGGGGAAAGGTCATCCATATACTACCAATGAGTACTGCAAGGAAGAAAATAATTCCATAAATAGAGAATGTTTTACTAAGTCCGTATACTGCAATGAGGTTCCCCCAAGTACCTGCAAGTTTTACCCAAAGCAAAGCGCCAAATCCAAATCCAGCAACTGCCAATCCGGTAATTAAACCTTTTTTATCAGGGAACCATCGCATACCAACTGCTATAGGAACAACATATGCAAGCCCGATACCAGAACCACCAACTATACCAACAAAAATGAAAACGAGCCAGAAATTAGTTCCACCAAAAAGACCAGCAAGGAAATACCCAAGTCCAAGTACGACTCCTCCGGCAATTGCAAGTTTGCGTGGACCAAGCTTGGGCATCAGTCTTCCTGCGATGACCATTACAATAGCAAAAAGTGCAAGCCCGGCTGCAAATACTGCTTGTGTTTGTGTCTTAGTCCAGCCGGCATCTACAAGAGGTTTTGTGAAAACTGACCATGCATAAATAGCTCCGAGACAGAGTTGAATGATGATCGCTCCAACTACAGCAAGCCACCTGTTCATTATTTTCTGTTCAGCCATGTTTCTCCTTTTCGATTTTATCATAAAAAGCCGGAACTCATTAAGCCCCGGCTTTATATTATTAGTAATTTAGTCGATCAATTTGCGTTCTTCTATGAGTTTTTCAACGACGCTTGGATCTGCAAGTGTGGTCACGTCACCAAGATTATCAGTACTTTTTTCTGCGATCTTGCGAAGAATACGACGCATAATCTTTCCTGACCGAGTCTTAGGAAGTGCTGGTGCCCACTGGATTGCTTCAGGTGTTGCAATAGGTCCAATTTCGGAACGTACATGTTTCACGAGTTCTTTCTTAAGCTCTTCTGTAGGTTCCACACCGCCAACAAGTGTGACAAAGGCATAGAGACCCTGTCCTTTGATCTCATGTGGAATCGGTGTGACCGCAGCTTCAGCGACTGCTGAATGACTTACCAGTGCGCTTTCTACCTCTGCAGTACCAATTCTATGACCGGAAACGTTCACGACATCATCAATTCTGCCAAGTAACCAGTAATCACCATCTTCATCTATTCTGCAACCGTCACCCGCGAAATAGATATCATCATACATGGAGAAATACGTTTCTATAAAACGGTCATGATCTCCCCACATAGTTCTCATCATTGCAGGCCAGGGTTTGCGAATACAAAGTTTGCCACCTTCATTAACATCACAAGGAGTGCCATCATCACGAAGAACAGCGGGTTCCACACCAAAGAAAGGCTTGGAAGCACTTCCGGGTTTTATTGTAAAAGCTCCAGGAAGCGGAGTGATCATAAAGCCGCCAGTTTCGGTCTGCCACCAGGTATCTACGATAGGGCAATTGCCGTGTCCAATCTTCTCGTAATACCACATCCATGCTTCGGGATTTATTGGTTCACCAACAGTACCAAGTATTCTCATCGTATCAAGCTTATACTTAGCTGGCCATTCATCACCAAGTCTCATAAGTGCTCTGATTGCAGTGGGAGCAGTATAGAAAACTGTCACACCGAATTTATCACATATCTGCCAGAATCTTCCTGCATCAGGATAGGTGGGTACACCCTCGAACATAAGTGAGGTTGCACCGTTTGCCAGTGGTCCATACACGATATAGCTGTGCCCAGTAACCCAGCCGATATCAGCAGTACACCAGTAAATATCATCATCATGAATATTGAAGACAAGTTTATGAGTTAAGGAAGTATACAGCAGGTAGCCACCTGTCGTGTGAACCACACCTTTTGGCTTGCCAGTAGAACCGGAAGTATAAAGTATAAAGAGTTCATCTTCAGCATTCATATGCTCAGGTTCGCAAACTGCATCAACTTTATCCATTTCTTCATGATACCAGAAATCACGTCCTTCTTCCATGTGACAGGGTTCATCATTAACTTTTATCACAATGACGCTTTCAATGGTTGGAGTTTCTTTTAGCGCTTCATCAGAAATATCTTTAAGATGAATATGCTTGCCTGCGCGACGTGAGACATTTGCTGTGATAAGCATTCTGCAATCTGAGTCATTCACTCTGCCACGAATAGCGTCTGCACTGAATCCGCCAAAGATAATTGAATGAATCGCACCGACTCTTGTGCATGCGAGCATGGTGATTGCCAGTTCAGGAACCATGGGCATGTAGATTGCTACTCTGTCACCCTTTTTGATTCCTTTTGCTTTAAGAACATTAGCAAACTTACATACCTCATGATGAAGTTCTTCATAGGTGTACTTCTTTACATCATCATCAGCCTCACCCTGCCACAAAATAGCTGTCTTTTTTGCAATTGGTGTGCCAAGGTGTCTGTCCAGACAGTTATAACTTACATTAAGTTCACCATCTTCAAACCAGGTATGTTTGATAATTCGCTCTTTTGTTTTCCATGTGTATTTCAATCCCACAGTTGGCTCTTTGAACCAATCAAGTGACTTTGCCTGTTCCAGCCAGAAACCATCAGGATCTTTGATAGATTTTTCCCACATTTCTTTGTACTGTTCTAATGAAGTAATGTAGGCATTCTTCTTGATTCTTTCTGGTGGAGGGAATGTTCTCCCTTTGCTCATGAGCGTATCAATTCCTTTTTTTTCAGTCATTTTTTGCCTTTCCTCCGTTGATTTTTAACGATTTATCGTTATCCCTATGGACACATTTAATAAGTCAAGAATTTTTCAAACTTTTTCAGAATATTCATGAATAATGATTTTTTCAGGCTTAGCGAGATTCATCTTTGTCTACGTCAATCCATCTTTTTGTAACGTTATCGAAGATAGTAATATCTCCGGATTTCATATCATATAACCACTTATGTATCGTGATTTCTTTTTCTCTTTCAATAATAAAATCAAATGTTTTCAGATGTTCTTCCTGCAGTAGGATATTTCGTTTGATAGTATTCTCGATATCTCCTGGATCACTGCTCGAAGTCGCATCTTTGGCAAACCTCAACCATTTGCAGATCGATGAGTTGCCAGAAACTCCCATACATAATTCAGTAATTCCGCCACAACCAGTATGTCCGCAAATTACAATGTGTTCTACTTCCAGATGGACTACTGCATATTCAAGTACTGCACTGGAACAGAGATCATTTGCTTTTGCTGGAGGAATAATATTCGCGATATTTCTTATGACAAAAAGCTCTCCAGGTTCCGCATCAACAATTTTTTCTGGTATAACTCGTGAGTCTGAACAGCCAATCCATAGAATTTTTGGACATTGTCCATTCTCAACCAAGGATTGATAGAGCTTCTGTTTTTCATCGAACTCAATCTTAAATCGCTTATGACCTTCAAGTAATTTCAATAGTGACATAGATACTCCCGATGCTTTACCCGACTTGTGCAGTGCCAATTTATCCTGTAAAGATTCTTTGTAAATTTCTAAAAAAATTGTCATATATCTGAGAGCTTGAACAAGATGTCTTAAAAGAAATAAGAAATTGAGGTTACAACAAATGATAGAAAAAACCTTATTGCTAATCAAACCAAATGCAACAAAGAAAAATGCAATTGGCGCTATTTTAAAAATGATCGAAGATAATGAATTTGAGATAACTAAACTCAAGATGTTCAGAATGGATAATGAATTAGCTGACAAATTCTACGCAGAACACATTGGAAAGAGTTTCTATGAAACCCTCAAATCTTTCATGTTATCCGGGAATATAGTCGGCGCGGTATTAATCCGCGAAGATGCGATTATAAAGTTACGCGAACTCGTTGGAAATACAAATCCCGAAAAAGCAGCACTTGGTACTATCCGTTACCTTTTTGCAGATTCGTTTACTGAAAATGCTGTTCATGCATCGGATTCATCACAAAGTGCAAAAAGAGAGATCGGGCTGATATTTCCAGAATGATTGAATCCCGGATTTTGTAATTCTTGACAGCAATTGAGCACTACAAATAAAGCATTCCCACGTGGTCCCATCGTCTAGGGGTAAGGACGCCGGATTCTCATTCCGGTAACAGGGGTTCGATTCCCCTTGGGACTACCAATTTTCCACAACAAAAAGAGCCGGTTCTACACCAGCTCTTTTCTATTTTCTAGTCTAGAATCTATTCAATTACCAGAACTTTCCTGACCATATTCTTATCATCAACATTCATACGCAGAAAATATACTCCAGGAGTTAGAAGATCAGTTGCTTTGTCCCATTTAATTATGTGAGTACCAGCTTGTCTTGTGTCCGAGAGTAGGGTTGATAGCTTCTGTCCCTTGATGTTATATAAAGATATATCAACAGCTTTAGATTCTGTAAGAGTGAAATAAATTTCTGCATTCGTCATGACAGGATTCGGATTAACGGAGGTTATCTCATTACGTAAACTAAGAATATCATCATCATTTGATACGAGTGGTACCATTTCAATATTAATCCACGTGGTTTCACAATAATTAACCTCGATATTGCTTGGATGAGTGTAAGCTACATAACCGGGACTCGTACAGGTAAGAGAATACGTTCCTGGTTGCAATTCAATCGCATACATGCCATAATCATTTGTATAATCAAAATCAGTACCTACTGTAACATTCGCACCAATAATCGGTTCTCCAGTATTTGCGTTAGTAACCACTCCCCTCACTCTCCCATCAATCTTCAATAAATATCCAAGATATGTTGCCATGAGATTAGTTTTTGTATTATCTCCATCATCTATAAGTCCACCAAGAACCGGCGAAGAAGTGATTGTTCGATACTGAGCATTTTCGTAGGCAATTGTTCTTAAATAACTATTATTGGATTTGAATATCACGCTTTTCATACTACTGCTAATCTCATCGACAGAATAGTTGGGGTCTGTGCCAATGTTATAAGGGAAAATATATCCATCTGTTATTGTACCTGGCTGACCTGTCATTGTGCCGATATTTTGTGTATCGTTTGAAATGAAACTTACGCCTAATGCAGAAAGAAATGCCGTTCCCTGATGTGAATATCCCACGTCTGAGCCTTCAATATAGATTGGATTTCCAGAGTTTAGATAGTTAATAAGGGTTGTTTGCTGGGTAGTTCCGACGGAACCAGGAGGTGTTGTACCTCAGCCAAGACAATAGATGCCAAGCGCAACCAAAACAGCATCATAAGCCGAGAGATCCGCTGGTAAATAAGTATAGGTATCATACAATATATTATTTGCGGAGAGGGCATTTTCTAAAAATATTTCTGTGCCAATATTATCTATGTCTGAGTTATTATCATTATCCCATATAAGCACCTCAATAGGATCCGGAGGATATACATTTACCTGAAAAAATCCTGTATAATTATTATACTCGAATTCATCACCAGGTAGATCAACATAACCATAAACTTGTACAACTTCATCGATATCAGGAGTCCAGTTAAATGTAAAATTAGTCGTAGCATCTGGTGCTAGTGGATCAGTTATATTTTCTGTCTGTAGAACGATTCCAGGAGCTCTCATAAGTGAAACTGAATAGTTATTTTCAGTATTCAGTCCTGTATTTTTCACTGTTACATGCCATTCACCCTGTTCTCCAATATTCAAATCACTATCTCCGAAAATTCCTGTCGCAGCAAGATCATGGTCTAGTGAGGCATTGATTGAGACATTATAGATATACCAATAATTAAGATTAAAGGTACTTCCCCCATAACTTCGGAAAACGATCTGCACTACCTGTCCTGCATAGGGATATAGTGAAAAACTGATATCCTGTCCTCCAGTTACTCCCCAGTCAATTCCAACAAGGTCGAAACTCCATAACACATCCGTACCATCAGGATGGATTACCTCAATATTTGCAACCTCGCCAGTATTCGTACTATATTCATCTATGTATTGAGTCACAGTTAGATCTCCTACATTTGCTGGAAGACTGATCGGCGGAGATTTTGCACTAAGATCATAAGGTGCAACAGTTGGAGACCAAGATAACATCAACGCACCACCCTGAATACTCCAATTCTGGTCAAGTGTCCATGTTCCAGGATTTGTTTCAAAATCCTCTTCCCAGATAATAGATTGAGCAAAGAGGAACGTTGGTATAAGGAATAATTGCAGAAAGATAAATTTTATTTTATATTTCATGAGAACCTCCTGAATTTAAATTTGAATTTTATTTCTTTATATTCAGGAATTTGTCAAGAAATAGATAGGCTTTTTTTGCATACCCCCAAAATTTTAAGTGGGGTGGCACTATTTCATTATTACACAACAACAACCTAATAAATAACAAAAGATGAGGGATGGTGCATATCGTCGCAAAGTACTAGCATAACAATGAATCACAAAGTATGGGAGACCCTTCTCCGCCAG
>DRBZ01000095.1 GCA_011043895.1 Candidatus Cloacimonadota bacterium | reverse complement strand
AGAAAATTATGTGAAAAACCTGCAATTTAAACAATATCTTGTTCCTTGTAATAATCCTTACGCTTAAATCCAATAAAATGATAATAATCTAATGCTCAAAATAAAGTTTTTCAGGGCTGACTACTTAAGAACTTTCATGCTATAGCAGTAACTTAACATTCCGATGTTGAGTCTGTACATAATACGCAAGATCGGAATCTTGCGTTACTTTTTCTGTTACATTTCCTGAGTATAAAATTCATAAAACCCGAGTCAGGTTTAGAATAATACTATTGAATTAAAGAAATACTTAACAATTTCACTGAGGTAATTCTGTCATATTGCAAAACAACATTAAAAAATCTAAACTCGACTCAAGTTTGATGCTTCTAAAATCTCAAATCGTTGTTCTTCATCCATCGTTCAAAAACTTCGTCATGGAATGGTCCATGACGACTCCATTAAAATTTAAGGGAAGCGGCTCCCAGCTGAGTGAAAGCCACTGACAGATATTTTCTGTGTATCTCCGTGTCCTCTAATTAATTCGTGTTAATCCGTGGTTTAAATTACTTTTGTGCTTTTCGTGTCTTTTGTGGTTTCATATAATAAAAATGCACGGCATCATTAGACACCGTGCTTTATGTATTTGGGGGTTATTGAATTACATAATACCGAGGAACTGCTGAATTGCAGGTGAGAACGCAACGATCATTCCGGCAAATACAATACTGACCATACTCATAAGTTTAATAAGAATATTTATCGAAGGACCTGCAGTATCTTTGAAGGGATCGCCGACCGTATCACCAACAACACATGCTTTATGAACTTCAGAGCCCTTACCGCCGTAGTGACCGATCTCGACATATTTCTTTGCATTGTCCCATGCACCGCCAGAATTGTTCATCATAATAGCGAGCGTGAAACCGGTTGTCAATCCCCCTGCGAGGAGTCCCATCACACCAGAAACACCAAGTATGAGACCAACAACAATAGGAGTAAGAATACCAACGAGTGCTGGAGCGACCATTTCTTTTTGGGCACCCTTGGTGGAGATAAGCACACATTTTGCATACTCGGGCTCGGTGGTTCCTTCCATGATGCCAGGAAGCTCTTTGAACTGTCTGCGCACTTCCGCAACCATATCACCTGCAGCACGTCCCACTGCCTTAAGTGTGAGTGCAGCAAAAACAAAGGTAACCATTGCACCGATAAAAATACCGATCAGCATTTTAGGATTCATCAATGTAATGTTATAATGTTGTACAAAATCAGCAATCGTTGCAGTACTCAGATCAACACCAGCGATCACTGTCTCACCGGCGAATTTCAGACCTGTTCGGACTTCTTCAAGATAGGAAGCGAGAAGCGCCATTGCAGTGAGTGCTGCGGAACCGATAGCAAAACCTTTACCAGTTGCAGCAGTGGTGTTGCCAACTGAATCCAGTGCATCGGTACGTTCACGAACTTCCTTGGGAAGCTTGGACATCTCTGCATTTCCACCTGCATTATCGGCAATGGGTCCAAATGCATCCATGGCAAGAGTGACACCAAGTGTAGAAAGCATTCCTACTGCGCCGAATCCGATGCCATACAATCCCATTTCTGGAATACTGAAACCTTTACTTACTGCAAATGCAGCGAGGATACCAATCGCAATAATAATGACCGGAGCTCCGGTAGATTTCATACCAACCGCGAGACCGTCAATTATAACCGTAGCAGGACCGAATTCTGCCTGTTTTGCGATACCCTTTGTCGGTTCATAACTATAAGAAGTAGATCGTTCAGTGAATACACCTATGAGAATACCGGCAAGCAGTCCGATGACTAACGCAAAGAATACGCCAAGAGAATATTCTGGGGGAAGCATCCAACGTGTGACAAAGAAAGCAACAATAGCTATCAATATTGAGCTGCCGTATACACCTTTGTTGAGCGCAAACATAAGATCTTTTGTGGTTGCATCTTCTTTTGTAGAAACAAGAAAAATGCCTATGATGGACAGAAATGCACCGATTCCCGCGAGTACCATTGGGGCTGTTACAAAACGTATGGCTGAGTCACCAAGTGCGGGAAAGCGTGCTACGATTTGTGTGAACGCAGCCATTCCCAGGGCAGCAGTTGCGAGTATTGAACCAGCATAGGATTCATAGAGATCCGCACCCATACCAGCAACATCTCCTACATTATCGCCAACATTATCTGCGATGGTTGCTGGATTGCGAGGGTCATCCTCAGGGATTCCGGCTTCAACCTTTCCAACAAGATCAGCTCCAACATCAGCAGCTTTGGTATAAATACCTCCACCGAGACGTGCAAACAATGCCTGTGTGGACGCACCCATTCCAAAACTCAACATGATCACTGTGATAGTATGAAGGTCCATCTTGAAGGCATTGAGTACGAAGAACCATGCAGAAATATCAACGAGGGCAAGTCCTACAACTACCAATCCCATTACTCCACCAGCCCGGAATGCAATGGTGAGTCCCTTATTCAGACTCTGGCGTGCGCCCTCTGCAGTTCTGTTCGAGGCAAGTGTGGCAGTATTCATGCCGATCCATCCTGCCAGACCGCTGAAAAATCCGCCGGTAAGAAATGCCCACGGAATAAGCGGGTGGAGTACTTTCAGCACCCATGCCATGATATTGAACACAATAAAGGCAACGATAAAGAATATTCCAACGCCCTTATATTGCTGTTTGAGATAAGCAAATGCTCCCTCACGAACATACTTTGCGATCTTCTGCATCTGATCATTACCGGGTTCTGCTCTTTTTACACTTTTATAAAGAATAAAAGCAAAAACCAGAGCCAAAATCGCACCAAAAGGAGCAACAAACCATATAATAGGAATGTTCATTAAGTATCCTCCTGAATGTCATTTTGATTTTGGGTCACATTTTTAAGCAAGGATTGGTTTGTCAAGGATAGGCACATTTGTACAAAAGAAGAAGAAAATATATACTATTTCTAATATTAAATTTTTCAATTAAAACATAATTACACAGTCAATTTTATGTGCGTTAGGTAAATTTTCGATAATTTTTCGAACATTATAAATCTTTCTCAGAAACAGGGATACCCCCAAAAATTTGGAGGTAAATCCCGAGAAGTAATGTAAATGGATGGTTTGCAGGATTCTTGGAGTGGAAAATTGCTTTTTAGAAATCTATTTTTTTTATCCTTCTTTGCTTTAGTCATCCTGATCCGCCGGCTGGCGAAGAGGGATCTCCCATACTTTGTGAATCATTGTTATGCTAGTACTTTGCAACGATATGCACCATCCCTCATCTTTTGTTATTATTAGGTTGTTTTTGTGTAATAATGAAAAAATGCAATGCCCCTGAAAAATTCTGGGGGTATGCATGCTTTCTCAGAAAAACTTGACACATTGATTATCACTAAATGTTTTACCGTCCAAATAAATTCCTTCTTAAAAAATCTATATGAATAGACCTAAATGCGTAAGTGAGAAAGGATAGAGATGGTCGTTTCAAAATCCGATCTAAAGAAATTCTTTACAAGCATACAATCGGAGTTCGATGTTTTTGTACCCTATGAAACTGAACGAGAAGTCGACAATCTTGTTATCAAGAAATTTGATCCCGAAAAAGAATATGTATTAGAAAAATACCGAACCGTCGATCCAGTCAGAACATTGTATTACTTTCCTTCAGAAAGTGTGCTTCCCCCATCACCAAAAGATAAAAAAAGAATCATCGCAGGTGTGAAGAATTGCGACCTAATGGGACTTGCAGTGCTTGACGACGCACTTCTGAAAGATAATTTTGTTGAACCGAATTACAGTCAGTGGAGGAAAAATTCATATATTATCAGTTGTGACTGTACTGATGCACTTTCCACTTGCCATTGTGTATTGCTCGATAACAATCCTTATCCTATAAAAACTGATGATGGAGATGCGCTATTTGATATCAATCTATCTCCAGTGAATAATGGCTACATCATCAAAGTGGGCAGCAGAAAAGGTGAAGAGCTGCTACAAAAGATAAAAGAAGTATGTTCGCTCAAAGAAGTAACGGTTCAAGATAAAGAAACTCGGGAAGCACAACGTGCAGAGGTACGCAAGAAGGTCATGGATATTAATGCTGATTTTACACCAGATAGAAACTACGACGTTATTTCTGAAAATAAAGAACCTTCCGTGTGGAAAGAGTTTTGTGTTGAATGTGTGCAATGTGGAGCATGCACAAATATCTGCCCTACTTGTTACTGCCTGATTCTCAATGACGAAAGTACAAAAGAGGAGTTCAAGAAAGTTCGCTCATGGGACTCCTGTCAGTTGGCTGGCTACGCTGAGGTTGCTGGAGGGGGAACTCCCAGAGAATATAAATGGGAAACCTTCAGGAATCGCTATCAATGTAAGCATAATTTTATGAAGTTTAATTTCGATAAATTAGGTTGCACAGGATGCGGAAGATGTATTTCATGCTGTCCTGCCGAGATCGATTTACGAGAAGTAATCCAAAGTTTACAGGAGGTTTAGTTTGTCAGACAAAAACCCCTATGACGTTTTAAAAGCAGATGTTCTGGAAGTTATTGAAGAATCTCCAACCATCAAATCTTTCTATCTTAAGCCAGAGAAACCATTTGAATTTGCCACCGGACAGTTTATAGAGCTTTCTTTACCCGGTATTGGCGAAGCGCCATTCACTCCTTCATCCTCTCATTATGAAAAAGAAAAGATGTGGGTCACCATTATGAATGCAGGTTTTGTAACAAATGAAATTCATAAGGTGAAAAAAGGAGATGTGATGGGCATTCGCGGACCCTACGGACGGGGATACCCACTCGATGTTTTCAAAGGTAAAGATGTACTATTACTCGGTGGCGGTGTGGGACTTGCTCCCCTTCGATGCCTGCTGCAGACAATGCTGCATGATGTGGATGACTACAAGAGCATCACAGTATGCTTCGGAGCACGAACTCCCGCAGATATGATCTATAAAGATCAGATCGATGATTGGACTAAGTACAAAACTGTTGCACATCTATGTACCGTTGATAATTGCAAGGAAGCTGACAACTGGAATGGCAGAACCGGAGTCGTGACCGTCCTGCTGGATGATATAACTATTGATCCAAAGGACGCTATCGCCGTAGTTTGCGGACCACCCATCATGATGAAATTCGGAACCTTTGCTCTTCTTGATAAAGGATTCAAAGCAAGTAATATTTATCTCTCTATGGAAAAGAAGATGTATTGCGGATTCGGTCAGTGCCGTCATTGTGTGATGGGTAAGTACTATGCCTGCAAAGATGGTCCTGTGTTCACCTATGAAGAGATAAAGAACGAAGAAAAAATCTGGGATTAATCTCTCTCTATATATAAAGGAAAGAACGTATCATGAAAAGATTATTAGTTGATATACCAAAGCTTCTCAAAGAAGAGAGTCTTGAGTCTATTGATTGCGAATACCTGTATCACGAAGGTGCTAACAGGGGTGTTTTCTCGATCGTTGAGATTGCAGAATTTGGTGCCTATTGCCGTGAATGTAAAGAATCTTTCTGTATAGAAGCATGTCCAAAAGATGCGCTTGAACACACGAAAACAAATATGATACTTCGCCATAACATGCGCTGTGTAGGATGCAAAAGTTGTGCACTCGCATGTCCTTTTGGCACGATCTTTCCAGAAACAATAAACTATATATCCCAGAAATGCGATTTTTGTTTGAACCAGCTACGTGATGATCCTGACTATGTTCCACTTTGTGCAAAAACCGCTCCTAATGATTCCCTAACGATGATTGATATTGATGAAGATGATCCAAATAATAATATTTATCTTGTAGGCAGTAGGATGGCTGTGAAGACGCATCACTGGCGCAACAAAGTCGGTAAAACTAATAAATAACTGAATGATGTGGTTCAGGAGATAATATGCTAAAATATTTATTCTACTTGTTCGTGTTCCCTGGATTCCTTTTTGCATCTGCCTTTGGACTTATCGTTGGTTGGATAGAAAGAAAAGTAAGTGCACGAGTGCAATTTCGTGTAGGTCCCCCATTCTTCCAGAATTTTTATGATGTATTTAAGCTATGGGGCAAAGAGATCATTCTAATTAGAAATTCTCCCTATTTTCTTTTTATTATTGCACCGATCATTGCTTTTGGCTCTGTAATTATGACGACCACGCTTGTTGGGATGAGTTTCTTCTATGGAGTTGGTATAGGTGGAGACCTCCTTTTCATTATTTACCTGATGGTGATCTACTCGGTTTCCTTGATCCTTGGCGCCTCATCCACCGGTAATGTTTATTCGAGCATTGGAGCAGGACGTGAGATGAAAATGGTCATCTCTGATGAACTTGCATTCATCCTTGTGTTACTCGTTCCCATCATTCATGCTGGTTATTCAATTGACCTAGCAAAAATTTTGGCATATCAGGCAGACAATGGTATGATCATAGGAAGTGCTTCGGGCATTATTGCATTTATTGTTGGCATTATTTGCATCCAAGCAAAGATGGGGCTGGTACCTTTTGATACTGCTGAAGCAGAAACAGAGATTGTGGAAGGACCTCTTATGGAATACTCAGGCCCACTTCTTGCATTCTGGAAACTGGCGCATTATATGATGTATGTATTCCTTCCCATGTTACTCGTTATCCTATTTTGGGGAGGTATGAGTTTTGCATCATTTGGATCCATTATGGCTGGCATAGGAAAGTATCTCCTCATTGTGGTACTGATGATACTTATAAGAAATACAAATCCTCGTGTTCGTATTGATTCAGCGATAAATTTCTTCTGGAAATGGGCGAGTCCCCTCGCATTGATTGCAGTGATTTTGGCAATAATAGGAGTATAATCAATGGGACTATATAATAAAATTATTAAGAAATCGATCTGGGTTTTTCATGTAAGTGCAAGCCCTTGTAACAACTGCGATATTGAAATCCTCGATCTGTTAACCCCGGGATACGATATTGAACGATTTGGTATTAAATTAGTCGGATCTGCACGACATGCAGATGTACTTCTGGTTACTGGCGTGGTATCCTACAAAGTCGCGCCACGTCTCAAGCAGTTGTATGAACAAGCTGCGAAACCACTTTTTGTGGTTGGCATCGGAACGTGTACTACTGGTGGAGCAACCTTTAAGACAAGTTATAACAAAGCCGGTATTCCTCTTGAAAAGGTTATTCCAGTCAATGCATATGTACCGGGATGCCCTCCAAAACCTGAAGCAATGATCGATGGTGTAGTAAAATTATTAGGAACGTTAAAATGAGCGATAAAGGTACAGAATTTTTTGAAAAATTTAAAGATAAGATGACCAAGGTCATCCATAAACCAAGAAGACATTACTTTAATATTAAAAATGAAGACTTGATCGAAATCGCGGATTATCTTTTCAATACAATGGGTTGCCGTCTTTCCATATGTACTGCTACAGAAGTGTATGATGGATTGGAAGTGCTCTATCATTTTTCTGATGATTCAACCGGTACCTATTATAATCCTCGTGTAAAGACAGGTCTTACAAATCCGGAGATCAATTCAATTGCACCGATGATCAATGGTGCAAACTGGATCGAAAGAGAAATGTACGATCTTTTTGGCATTAAATTCAAAGGGCATCCTGACCTGAAGAAGCTGTTGACTTATAACAGTCCACATTTTGGCGAGGATGATCATCCTATGCGCTTCAAACGTAATAGAACGCAAGAGAAGTAACAGGTTATGCAGAGGAGCATGTAATGAGCAAATGTAGAATTCCTTTAGGTCCTTTTCATCCCTTGTTGGAAGAAGCGGAATTCTTTGATATAAAAGTCGAAGGTGAAAAAGTTATTGATATTGAAATGGAAACTGGCTGGATGCACAGAGGTCATGAGAAGATTTCTGAGACAAAATCCTTCACCCAGTCAATTTACCTTGTGGAGCGTATTTGCGGGATCTGTTCTACCTCACATCCCTTTGCTGCAGCTCATGCTATGGAAGATATCAATAACGTTGAAATTCCTGAGCGTGGGCAGTATATTAGAATTTTTATCGGAGAGATGGAACGTATTCATAGCCATCTACTTTGGCTTGGTCTGGCAGGACATTTCATAGGATATGATACGCTCTGGATGTGGACATGGAAATATCGCGAACCGGTTCTTCAAATTTTTGAAAAGGTTTCGGGCAACAGAAATCATTATGCAATGTTTCGTGTTGGCGGCGTTGGTAGAGATTTCGATAATGCTTTGATCCCGGAAATTCACCCTGTTCTTGATATGCTGGAAAAGAAAATGCTGATGATCGCAGGTGCAGCAGAAGATGACCCTGTGCTTAGATCACGTCTGAAGGGTGTAGGTGTACTCACAAAAGAAGATGCAATAAATTACTGTGCAAATGGACCCACTGCCCGTGCATCTGGTGTGGATATTGATGTACGCCGCGATGACGGACTCGAGTACGATCTGATAAATTTTGATGTTATAGTATTACCCAATGGGGATGTATATGACAAGCTTGTTTTACGTGTGCTGGAGATTATTGAATCTGTTAAAATCGCACGACAATGTCTCGATGCATTCCCTAAGGTTGGTGGTGAATATCTCAATAAAGTAAAGCATATTTCTCCCGGTGAAGGTATTGGACGTTATGAAGCTCCAAGAGGAGAGGTTTTCCATTACATACGCAGTGATGGTTCAAACCGTCCTCTTCGTCATAAAGTGCGTGCACCAAGTTTTTCTAATATTCCAACCTATAAAGCATCTTGTGTAGGTATCCCTCTTGCCGATGCACTTATTACCCTTGCCTCGGTTGATCCATGCTACTGTTGCACAGAAAGAAGTATACGCGTGATCGATAAAAATAATCAGAGATTACAGCATAATCTGTTAACAATGTCCCGAGATAAAACTGCCGCGCTTAAGAAAACAATTGCCGGCAATGAAAAAACACCAATTGATAGAGTTTTTGAAGATTAGGATTTCAAAGAAAGGGTACATAAATGTGGAATAATTATTTATTTTTGATTGTAGTTATCCCGATAATTGCAACCATAATTAATCTTTTTGTACCAAAGATTATAAAGAAACTACTCACACTTGCAGCGGTAATATGGACACTTGTTCTCAGCATCAAGGTGTTCACGGCAGAGACCATGAGTTTTGGATTATTCGGAACAAATATTTTCCTTACTGACCAACTATCTAAATTCATCCTTCTTTTTGTGAATATCCTCAGCTTGATCATCTTGATATACTGCTTGAAGAATGTGAAATCAGACTATGAAAGTAAGTTCTTTCTGCTTTTCTCACTCACGGTGAGTTTCTGTAACGGTGTCGCACTGAGTTCCAATATGATTGCATTTATAGTATTCTGGGGTCTTTCAGGACTGCTCGTATATCTGTTCGGCCTTTTGAATGCACCTAAGAGTGCAGACAGCTCACGTAAAGCATTTATCATTATTGGTACTTCAGACGTTCTGCTGCTCTTTGGACTGGTCGTAATGTATGTCCTGTCTAAACATACCAATCTCTATTTAATGCGTATTCCACTTACTAGTGTTCTTTCTTATATTGCATTCTTCTGTGTGCTTCTTGCTGCATTTGCAAAAGCAGGTGCTATACCAATGCATACATGGGTACCAGATTTTGCAAAAGATGCTCCGATTGAGAGTGTTGCATTGTTGCCTGCTGCGCTCGATAAACTTCTTGGTATCTATCTTCTTGCAAGAATGATGAGTGGATTATTCGAATATCCATTTGCGATAAGAGCAATCGTGATGATACTTGGTGCATTGACAATTATAGTTGCTGTTATGATGGCACTTATACAACATAATGGAAGAAAACTTCTTGGTTACCATGCAGTAAGCCAGGTTGGGTATATGGTGTTGGGTATCGGTACAGGAAATCCAATCGGAATTATTGGTGGTTTATTCCACATGGTGAACCACGCAATTTATAAATCAAGTCTGTTTCTTTCATTTGGTTCTGTAGAAAAAAGAACTGGAACTCCCGAACTTGAGAAATTAGGTGGTTTAGCAAGAAAGATGCCATTAACTTTTGTAGCTGCTTTAATCGGAGCGTTATCAATTTCTGGGATTCCTCCATTTAATGGTTTTTTCTCAAAATGGATGGTTTATCAGGGGGTGTTGATGACTGCATCAAAACAAGGTGCTACATGGCAGATTGTTATAAATATTTGCTTCATCCTTGCAATATTTGGTAGTGCTCTTACCCTTGCGAGTTTTATAAAATTCCTTCATGCAACCTTCTTAAGCAAGCTGCCAAAAAAATTCTCCGATGTGAAAGAAATTAGTTTTAACAACTGGTTTGCAAATTTGTTGTTAGGCGCTTTGTGTGTTATTTTTGGTGTGCTTGTTTTCGCAGTACCTGTAAAATGGTTCCTCCTCCCCATAATCGGCGCTGGTTCTATCAAAACCTTCCTGCTTGGATTCTACAGTTCGAAGATCATTCTCTACTTCTTCGCAGCATCAATACTGCTCGGACTTATCATTTACCTGATCTTCAAGAGAATCCGATTTGATGATGAGTACGTGGGTACGTATCCAACCACTGAACAAAATCGTGCAACGGGTGTTGAATTTTATAATGAAGTGTCTTCTATGCGTCCCTTTAACAAGATCTATGAATGGGCGAATAAAAAATATTTTGATATATATAAATGGGGAACAGTGTTCTCCTTATGGCTTGGCGATGTATTCCACAAGCTTCATTCTGGTCTCTTACACACGTATGCGATCTGGACGCTTGCGGGACTGGTCGTCGTGACCATAATTTTGTTAAGTGCAATTTAGCTTTTAAGGAGGCTTAAGTGCCAGTTGATATTTGGTTGTACTTTATATTAGGATTTATGATCATCGGCTCGATTGCGAGTCTGGAGATCAAGAACATCCTTTCTTCGATCATCACTATTGGAGTGGTCGGGCTTGGTTTATCTCTTGCCTTCCTCTTCCTTGGAGCTCCTGACCTCGCACTTGTGCAGTTTGTGTTCGAAATTCTATGCGTGATCATCTTGATACGAGCTTTTGCAAAACGCTCGATTGAAGTTCGTGCACTTCGAAGAGATGTACCCGAAACAATAGTAGCAATTATCATTCTTCTCAGTATTTTTGTGCTAAGTATTTTTGCCCTTGCAGATCTTCCATCCTTTGGAAAGCCGATCGTGCGAGTGGCTGAGCGTTATCTGGCTAATGCTGGAGCAGAGACAGGATCTCAAAATATCGTTACCTCAGTGATATTGAACTACAGAATTTATGATACATTAGGTGAAGTTACTGTGTTATTCACTGCAATTCTGGGTTCCTTTACCGTATTGCGTAAATTAGGGAGGAAGAAACGACATGCAGAATAATTTTCCAAATGAAGGTATGTCCGTAATTGTTAAGACAATTACACGTTTCACTGTCTGGTTGATCTTCTTATACGGACTTTATATTGTTATACATGGTCATCTTTCACCTGGTGGCGGCTTTGCAGGAGGCGTGATCGTTGCACTTTCTTATGTTCACCTAACCCTTGCATATGGTAAGAATTTTGTATTGGATAGAATAAATAAATTTGCAATGAACAGTCTAGAGGCAATTGCAGCGATTCTCATTGTGCTTACCGGAATAGTTGGTCTCTGGCTTGTTGGCAGATTCCTGGCAAATTTTTTGGGTATCGGCACTCTTTATACGTTACTGAGTGCTGGTTATATTCCTATTCTTAACATCTTTATCTGTGTGAAGGTCGGCATGGGATTATATCTTGTGTTCTATTACCTTGCCAGTTTTAAGCCACAGGAAGGTTGATATGATATTATATATAATGTGCTTTTTCCTATTTTTGGTTGGCATCTATGGTGCTATTACCAAGAGAGATCTAATTAAGATCATACTTGCAATTGGTATTATGGGATATTCAGTGAACCTTTTCCTTGTTCTATTAGCGTATAGATCTGGTGCATTAATCCCAATTCTGGTGGAAGGATTGAATATTCCCCCAAATATGATGGTTGATCCAATCCCCCAAGCGCTGGTGCTGACCTCGATTGTTATTGAACTCGGTATTACTGCACTGATGGCTGCGCTTGCGATCAGGATCTATCAAAAATATGATACCTTTGATATTACGAAGATCAGGAGATTACAAGGATGATTTTATCACAGTTTATTTTTGTTCCCTTGCTGGCTGCATTCCTCATAGTGCTTTTTGCCCGTAAAAAAGAGAACGTTGCTGCCATTATTGCACTTGCAGCATGTGCTTGGATCCTGATCGTTGCAGTGATTGGATTCCTCAAACTTCCTGCACATGGCGGTTTAATTCTCGAAAATACAAGCGGTTGGAAGATCCCCTATACTATTGCATTAGTTCTGGATAATCTCTCGTCTTTCATGTTGATTGTCGTCAGTCTGATTGGTTTCCTCTCTGCTTTCTATTCAGTTCAGTACCTTAATCATTTTAATGGAAAATGGAATTTCTTTGCCCTATTCATGCTCATGATGACAGGTATGAATGGAGTAATACTCACCGGAGACTTTTTTAATCTCTTTGTGTTCATGGAAATATCATTGTATTCTGCGTATGCATTAGTAGCATTTGGAACAGAATCTGAAGAACTTGAGGCAGCATTCAAGTATGCTTTGATGGGAGCCATAACTTCAACAATGATCCTTTTTGGAATTGGTATTCTTTACAGCTATACTTCCACTCTCACGATGGCGGATGTTGGACTGCAATTATCACATTCAGGAACACCAAAGCTGCTGTTTCTTGTATATGGTCTTTTCATTGCAGGATTTGGTTTGAAAACAGCGCTAGTTCCTTTCCATGCCTGGCTTCCCGACGCTCACCCTTCTGCACCAGCTCCTATATCAGCGATGCTTTCAGGTGTATTGATCAAAACACTGGGTGTTTATGCAATTGTCCGTATATTCTTTAATGTCTTTGGAGCACCGACTGTTGTGCTTCAGATACTTATGTTACTAGCGATACTATCAATTGTGATTGGAGGTTTCCTGTCCATCGTTCAATGGGATTTCAAGAGGTTGCTGGGATTCAGCAGTATTAGCCAGATTGGATATGTTGTTCTTGGTTTTGCTCTTGGAACACCGCTTGGAATTCTTGGTGGTATCCTTCATCTGTTCTATCATGCCATATTCAAGTCGCTTCTCTTTATGGATAGCGGAGCTGTTGAATATGCTACAGACACAAGAGATCTTCGCCAGCTTGGTGGATTATCAAAGGAAATGAAGGTTACTTCTTCCACGACAATGGTTGGCACACTTTCGATTGCAGGCATTCCACCATTTAATGGATTTTTTAGTAAATTGATCATCATCATCGCATGTATACAGGCAGGACGGGTCGTGCTTGGTATCATTGCAGCTCTTGTGAGTATTGTGACTCTTGCTTATTTCCTCAAAGTACAGAAACATGCATTCTACGGGAAAAAAGGTTCTGCCAAAGTTTTAGAGAAAGTTCCCCTTGCGATGAAAGCGGTTATGATAGTACTTGCCGCCCTATGTTTGCTTAGTTCACTGATCATGATACCTCCAATAAGAGAAAAATATATTTCTCCTATCGTTGATACTGTTAGGGGGAAAACTTCATATATCCAAAACATTGAGCCCTACTTTGATACAGGGAGCATCAAATGAAGATAGAAACAAAAAGTCGAATTGTCGTATTTATTCTCTCTCTGCTTGTCTGGATACTTATTACGATGGTCTTCAGCATTCCATCACTGGTGACTGGTTTGGTTATAGCATTGATCACAGCTATTTTTGCCGGTGAAATGCTGATCATAACAGAGAGAAAATTTTTATTAAAACGAGTATGGTTCACAATAGAATATCTTTTCAAATTTACCTGGGAACTCATAAAAGCAAATTTCCACGTGGCATATATTGTTCTTCACCCTCTGCTGCCCATTAAACCTGGTATCGTAAAGGTGAAGACAAAACTGAAAAGCGATTCAGCCCTTACCATGCTTGCAAATTCAATTACATTAACTCCCGGAACGTTAACGGTAGACATTGATGAGAAGAACCAGGTGCTGTATGTACACTGGATAGACGTCAAAGCTACCGATATAGAAGAAACCACAGAAGATGTGGGTGGACGTTTTGAAAAACTGCTGGAGGAGATCTTTGAATGAGAGTCTTTAGATGGTTTATCGGTTTATTGATTATTGGAGGATTCTTCTTCATAAACTTTTTTGTCCTTCCTGATATACCCTTCAATTATAAGTTAATTAATGTGCTTCTTTTCTGTTCATTGTTCATTCTGATACGTGTGGTCAAAGGACCGTCTGTGGCAGATCGTATAGTTGCGATAGATATTCTTGGTATTTTGATCATTGGAATTTGTGCGATTCTCGCAATTGCTCTTGACCGATCTTATTTCATAGATATTGGTATTGCCTGGGGGCTTCAGAGCTTCATCGGTGCAATGGCACTTGCCAAGTTCCTGGAAGGGAGGTCACTCGATGCATGATCTTTCAATAAATCAAATTATTGGATATGTGATAATCTGTGGTGGCATTCTTTTTGATCTCTTTGGAGTTCTCGGTCTGGTTCGTCTTCCTGATGTGTACAATAGACTACAGGCAGCGACAAAAAGTGTCACGTTTGGTTCTGCGGGGATTTTGATCGGTGTGTTTGTGTATTCTGGTTTCACAGCATTGGGATTTAAGGCACTTTTTTGTACTATTTTCATATTATTGACCTCACCAGTTTCAGCACACGCAATTGCAAAAGCAGCTCATAAAGCAGGCATCAAACTCACGGATAAAACAGTTATTGATCTTTATCAACAGGATAAAAGCGAGAGCGAGGAATCTAAATGATTATACCAAAACTTCGAGAATTAGGTGAAGCGATCGTATCGCTATTTTCGAAACCTTATACATCAAAATATCCTTTTACGAAAAAACCTTATGAGCCGGTTCCGGAATTCCGAGGTAAGCCAAAGTATGATGAAGATGGTTGTGTGGGGTGTGGTGCATGTGCTCAGGTTTGTCCGGCAGATGCAATAGAAATGATTGATATTCCAGAAGAAGAAAAGCGTATCATGCAGGTGAGTTATACGAATTGTATCTATTGTGGACAGTGTGAGGAACATTGCATCACACAGAAAGGTATAAAACTTTCCACAGAATATATTACTGCAGTTTTCAGCCCTGATAGAGAAGCTGACTATATGCAAGTGGAGAAAAAACTTATCGTATGTCCAGTATGCGGCACTAAGATCGCCACTGAAGATCACATGGACTGGCTGATTGAAAAACTTGGGCCAAAAGCCTATGGAAATCCTAACCTGCTTGCATATATACAATTAAGATATCAGGAGCTCCCTGAAACAAAGATTAAGAACAATAAACTCCGCAGGGAAGATTATTATAAACTGATGTGTCCACACTGTAGACACCAGGTTGTTGTAGAAGATGCATTCTGATGAATTAAGAGAATTATTTACTTCAATAAAAAATAAAAAAACATTATTTGTAGGTCTAGGTAATTATCAGCGCGGTAATGATGCAGTGGGATTATATATAGTAAAAACTCTTCAGAAGAAGTGTAAAAAAAAAAATTCACTTATTTAATTGCCGAAACAACTCCAGAAAACTTCCTTTCAATCCTCACCTCAAATGATTTTTCGTATATAATATTCTTTGACGCATGTAGGTTTTCAAACAAAGAAGGTGAGATCAAGATACTAAATATAGAGGAAATTGACACGTTTTCGACAAGTACGCACACAAGTTCTATGAGTTTAATTATTTCATTTATTAATCATGCGTCAAAAGCAAAAGTCGCAGTTGTAGGAATTAGCATTACAGATTCCCATTACAACGATGAACTCTCAGCGGTTATAAAAAAGAAGGCTAATGAGCTTATCTCACTTATCAATGATGCAACAAGCTGAGATAGTACTTCGAGGAATCGTTCAGGGTGTTGGATTCCGTCCATTCGTAAAAAGAACTGCGCTGAAACACAATATTAAAGGATTGGTTGAGAATAGAGAATTTGGCGTCAAGATAGTTGCGCAGGCAGATAAAGAGACAATAGAGAAATTCCTTGATGATATTCTAAAAAACGCTCCTGACGTTTCGACAATATTATCTTCCCAAATTGAATTTATAGAGTCCTATGATAAGGAATTCACTACATTTTCAATAGCACCCAGCAGAAAAGAGGGCAACGTATCTGCTCTCATTCCTCCGGATATTGCTACTTGTGATATTTGTTCACAAGAGGTTATGGATAGCGGAGATAGACACTTCTCTTATCCCTTTACAAACTGTACAAATTGCGGACCAAGATTTTCGATAATTCAGTCAATACCCTACGACAGAACGAATACTACGATGAAGAAATTCATCATGTGTGAGGATTGCAAAAGAGAATACACAACAGTTGCAGATAGGCGATATCATGCTCAACCCAATGCCTGCCCAAAATGCGGTCCAGAACTGAGATTTGTTGAAATTATTGATAAAGAACCGACAATAATTGCAATGAGGCAAGAGGCATTGGATACAACAATTGATATACTACGAAAAGGTAAGATAGTCGCGATAAAAGGAATAGGTGGGTATCACCTCGTGTGTGATGCAAAGAACAAGGACGTGGTTGATACATTACGCCAGCTCAAACACCGACCTCAAAAGCCATTTGCGTTGATGGCTCGCGATCTTGAAGTGGTTCAAGAATATTGTCAGTTGTCATCACAGGAAGAGAAGATGCTTTCTGGACAACAGAAGCCGATTGTCCTGCTCCAAAAGAAAAATCAGGAATTAGAACATATCGCACCAGGAGTTAAAAATCTTGGATTCATGCTGCCCTATACCCCATTGCACTATCTGATTTTCAGGCATTTTCATCTGCTCATATTTACCAGTGGTAATATTTCCGAAGAGGCACTTGAGAACAGAGACCTTTCTGCCTATGAGCATCTTTCAAGAATAACAAAGTACTATTTGACTTACAATCGGGAAATTTTCAACCGTATCGACGATTCCATTGTGACCTATGTGGGCAATCAACGTATTCTTATCAGAAAAGCACGTGGATTTATACCTAAACCAATCAAGCTTGACGAGATGCAGGTGATGCCTCAGATCTTTGCAGCAGGTGCAGATATGAAAGGTTCCTTCGGTTTGACAAAGCATGATATATTTCTGGGAAGCCAGTACCTGGGCGATCTTGGCTTTGCTTCTAATTCTGAGTTTTATGAAGAATCGCTCGGGTATTTCAAATCTATCTTTGGGATGGAACCAGAAGTAGTTATTGCAGATGCACACCCAAATTATTTTTCTACTCAGTTTGCTAAGGAATATGCGAGTGAAAAAGAGCTTCCAATTCATTATCTACAACATCACGAAGCACATATTTACAGTGTAATGGCAGAGCATAATTTACAAAAAGCCCTTGGCATTTCCTTCGATGGTACTGGCTATGGAAATGATGGGCAGATATGGGGAGGAGAATGCTTCATCGTTGATAAAAATCACGTAGAAAGATTTTCTCATCTTGCGTATAAACCACTGATTTCTGGCGAGAAAGTTGCTCAAGAACCATGGAGAATGGCGCTTATATATCTGCACTCATGCTGTCCTGATAAAATTGGTCGGTTGATACCAGCTTCAAAATTTCCACAGAGAGATTTGCTAGTCCATCAGCTTGAAAGAGCACATACGGGAATCATGACATCAAGTATTGGTCGTCTTTTTGATGCAGTGGCGAGTATTCTTGATGTGTGTCATTATAATACCTATGAAGGTGAAGCACCAATGAAACTGGAAGCATTAGTCGATGTAACGTATGCCGATTCTTATGGTTATGAGATATCAAATGGAATTATTGATCCTACCAACATGATCAATGAAATCGTTGAAGATTTTATTCGGAAGAAACCTGTTGAGATAATTGCATCAAGATTTCACTTTACAATTGCGCGAATGATCTACGATTTATGTAAAAAAATGAGTGCTGTGTCGAATATACGAGATGTAGCTATTTCCGGTGGCGTGTTTCAGAACAGCGTACTGATACATATACTCAAAAATTTGTTTGCAGACACGGAATATATTGTACATTTCAATGAAAACGTGCCGCCAAACGATGCAGGAATTGCACTCGGACAGGCATACTCTTGTTTATTAAAGGAAAATTAATATGTGTCTAGCAGTTCCATACAGGATTATTTCAAAGGATAAGAACAAGGCAATCGCAGATGTTTTCGGCGTAAAGAAAGAGATTGATATCCGCATTATTGAAGATGTTAAAATCGATGAGTATGTTCTTGTTCATGCTGGTTTTGCAATCCAGAGAGTCAGCCAGGAAGAAGCAAAAGAAACACTTGAACTTCTAACCGAACTCTGTGAAAATGTCGAGTAAAATTGAAGTATGAGACAGGATTTCCGAAATAATCCAAAGATTAAACAACTTTTATTAAAAATCACATCCGATCTCACTACACTTGAATTAGAGAGACCTTTAAACTTGATGGAGGTTTGTGGTACTCATACAGTTTCATTATTGAAATTTGGTTTCAGGCATTACTTTAAAGATAGGATCAAATTTCTTTCAGGACCAGGATGTCCGGTGTGTGTTACATCAGTCCATGATATTGATAAAACAATCTCCCTTGCCAAAAAAGGATACCGCATCGTGACCTTTGGTGATTTGATAAAAGTTCCAGGAAGCGAATCGAGTCTGGAAAAAGAGATTGCAAAAGGTGCGAAAGTTGATGTTGTGTATAATCCCCTTGATACGCTCAGAATCGCAGAACAAACGAAGGATGAAATAGTATTTATAGCAGTTGGATTTGAAACAACAATACCGGTCATTGCAGGTTTAGTCCTTGATGCATATTCTAAATCGATAAAGAATCTTACTGTTCTTTCGCTTGTTAAAACGATGCCCAAAGTGTTGCGATTTCTCCTCGATAATCTGAGTGGAAAGATAGATGGGTTCATCATGCCCGGACATGTGAGTGTAATCATAGGTTCTGAACCGTATAAATTCATTCCGGAAGATTTCAATATTCCATGCACTATTTCCGGATTTGAGCCGGTTGATCTGGGGCTTGGGATCGAATCCCTTGTAAGACAGATAAGGGCGAACAAACCGATCGTGGACAACCGTTATACAAGGATGGTGAAAAAAGAAGGAAATCCTGCAGCCAAACACCTTATTGAATCCGTCTTCGAACCTTCAATTGTTTCATGGCGTGGATTTGGCAAGATCGAAGGAAGTGGGCTTACACTAAGGGATGAGTTTGAAGATTTCGATGCCGAAGAGAAGTTTGATATTCAAGTGACAGAAAAAGTAGAGCAGGGTGGATGTATATGTGGAGATATTATATCAGGGAAGCAATCACCGCTTGATTGTACATTGTTCAGAACTGCGTGCACACCGGAACATCCAATCGGACCATGCATGGTTTCTTTTGAGGGTGCATGTTCGGCTTTCTATAAATATGGTGAAAAATGAGTTCTGATACAATTTTACTCTCACATGGCAGTGGTGGAAAGAAGAGTCAAGAGCTTCTGAAGTTTATTTATGAAATCCTTGGCGATGTAGTTATAAATCACGGAGAAGACAGTGGCGTAATCTCAATTGATATGTCATGCTATGCAATGACTACAGATAGCTATACGATCGATCCAATTTTCTTTCCCGGGGGAAATATTGGAAAGTTGGCTGTTTGCGGAACTTTGAATGACCTTGCAATGGTCGGAGCTGTGCCAGAGTTTATTACATTATCACTTATGATAGAAGAGGGTTTTTCTTTTGCAGATCTTGAAAGCATAGTTAGGTCAATATCTTCTGAATTAAAGAAAACCAGTGTGAAAATTATTGCTGGAGACACTAAGATCATAAGCCGCGGTAAGATTGATAAAATCTTCATCAATACTGCAGGATTTGGGAAGGTTATCGCTACAAATGCAATTTCCTCAATTAACGCTCAACCAGGAGATTCGGTAATAGTTACAGGCTCTGTGGGTGATCATGGCTCATCGATCATGGCTTACAGAAATGGATTCTCAGAAGGTCTTAGATCAGACTGTGCGAATGTTGCTCCCCTTATACAAGTGCTTATAGAAGCAGGAATCGATGTACATACTTTGCGGGATCCAACGCGGGGAGGATTGGCATCTATCATGAACGAGATAGCAGAATCTTCTGGAGTTTCTATCGAGCTATATGAGGAAAAGATTCCGATCCGAGATAGCGTTAATGGTGTATGTGATGCACTCGGGATTGATCCGCTATATATGGCTTGCGAAGGTAGAGCTGCAATCTTCGTGCCTGAGGATCAGGCAAAAAAAGTAATCGAAATATTATCAGATAATGAACTGGCGAAAGATGTTGCTATTGTCGGTTTTGTTAAAGAAAAATCAGAAAAGCCAAAGGTTTATTTAAGAACATATATTGGTGCAAGGCGCATATTGCCATTACTGTCTCGTGAACAAACTCCGAGGATATGTTGATACTATGGGACAGTCTGATAATAAATTAAAAAAAATACGTCAGGTTGTTCTGCTCCTTTTCCTAATCTATTTATTTTTCTTGAGCATTGTCATGATGGGAGCAGGATTTAAGAGTTTTAAGGGATTATCAGAAAATCTTATCGCAAGTGTCAGTAATCCACTTATGGGGCTGTTTATTGGTATCCTCACCACAAGTATTGTACAGAGTTCATCCACGACAACCTCAATTGTTGTAGGATTAGTTGCAAGTAATATTCTTGGCGCTCAGTCGATAAGCATTGCAATACCTATTATCATGGGAGCGAATATTGGAACGACAATAACAAACACGATCGTCTCTCTTGGTCATTTATCACACTCTGATGAATTCAAACGAGCATATAGTTGTGCTATTGTACATGACATATTCAACATCATCGCAGTTGCAATACTTTTACCACTGGAGATCCTGTTTGGACTTATACAAAAAATATCTATCGGACTCGGCTCATTTTTTCTTCACTCAGGTATTCGTGGTGCAGAGTTCAAGAGTCCCGTTGCTGCGATCACAAAGCCGGTTGTCGGATTCTTGTATGATCCCAAATATCCAGATGCAGACCCTGGATTTTTTCAGAAAATTTTTTCTCCGTCAATTTCCCAGATCGTAATTCTCGCGCTTGCCCTTATTCTATTATTTGTAGCTATGAAATATATGGTGAAGATCATTAGAAAGCTCGTGATAGGAAAAGTGGAACAATTCTTTTCAGATTATATTTTTAGAAATGGGATTCTGGCATTCATGCTCGGACTCATTTTAACTGCAATAGTACAAAGTAGTTCGATAACCACCTCCATTGTTGTACCGCTCGCTGGCGCAGGTATTCTTACGATCTATCAGGTATTCCCTTATACTGTTGGGGCAAATATTGGAACGACAGTGACAACACTTCTTGCCGCTCTTGCTACCTGCTCTGTACCTGCGCTTGTAGTAGCTCTATCGCATCTTACCTTTAACGTTATTGCTTCAGTCATAATACTTCCAGTAAAGCAGATTCGTGTTATTCCGATAAAAGCAGCTCAAACTATCTCAAATTTGACAATGAAAAGTAAATTATATCCATTACTTATCATGCTATGTGTGTTTTTTATTATTCCACTCTGTCTTTTATTGCTTGCAAGATAAACAGCTCTAAAAAGAGGTAAAAATGTTAAAAGAAATTATTCGTTTATTTAAAAAGAACAACTTATACAAAGAAGCTCATCGGGATGCCTGCACAATGTTGAACAAAGCAAATAAGATGTTCGATAATGCCTGTGCAAAACTGCGTGGGAGAGATATCCCTCACCCTAACATCGATATTTTTTACGAGGAAAGAAAGGTCGATAAAACAGAACGTGCTGTGCGAAAGAAAGTTTTAATACATCTCTCGGCTACAGGTGCGCTGGACACACCTGGAGCGATAATTCTTATCGGTATAGTAATAGACATT
>DRBZ01000012.1 GCA_011043895.1 Candidatus Cloacimonadota bacterium | reverse complement strand
TCTTTACTCGTTGCCAGAAATTCCAGGTCGCTATCCGAAAGCCCAACCTTCATTTTTCCGTTCAGGATTGCAATAGTTGCTGGCACAGCTCCATTTTCCCTGACAATACCATCAAGCTCTTTTGCGGTTTTGATATTTTCCGGATACGGCATTCCGTGAGATATGATAGTTGATTCCAGCGCCACTACAGGTTTGCCGTGTGTAAGGGCTTGCTTGATCTCAGGAAGAATTTCTAAATATGAATTATTCATGGTTTTATCATTCAATTTTTTCTTTTAAGAAACTCAATTTGAAAAAAATATGTCAAAATTAACAGTAATTTCTACTATGAGTGAGCTCAGACACACCCATTTTTCTTGACAGACAATCCCTTGCTCTCTTTTAAAAAAGTCGATATTGGAGGATAACATGAAATATATAATATTCTTGCTTGTGATCCTGTTTGTTCTTACAGCAAACCTAAATGCCGGCTCTGAATTCACCGGGATCTTTACACTGATCAATCCCTCAGCTACAACCATTGCATTTGGCAATCAATCCGGCACTGCATATATCTGGGGCAATAATCCGCTCAACAGCTGGAGTAATCCGGCATTACTTGCATATCATGATGGGCTGAGCTGGGGTTGGTCTCATGATCCTTGGTTCGAGAAGATAATCAGTGGTATGTATATCAACTCCTCTTATATTTCCTATGCAAATCGAAATCTTGGCTTTCTTATACCGATGTTCAATGCAAGCAGCAAATTCGGGACCACGTGTGATTATGGCGAACAGGAAGTATATGATGCCCAGGGACATCTTGTTGGCACATTTAATTCCTATGAAACCTGCGCCAGATTCGCAGTCGCCAAGAAACTTTTTCATCTTAACCTTTTTCATAACACAGGAAGCTCAGATTCATTCACTTTCTCAGGCGGGTATGACTTTAGATATATAACCAGTAACCTCCCAATGTTCGTAGCCGATAGTCTTGATCGTGATATTGTTCACAGCACCATGCACGGACTCGGATTATTAGGACACTTCATCCACCATCAACGATTACATTTAACAAATTCATCTCTCACATTCGAGATCACGTTGGGATTCTACCAAATGAATATATTAGAAAATGAAATGCGTTACGAAACAGGTGAGTATCCACTTCCCTATGGAAACCGTTTTGGTGTAACGGGAAAAGTGAGTTATAATTTCGAAAATATTGCACCGATTCCCATTCCCTTTTTGCATGAGAATATCTCGATTTGTTATGTATATGACACACAAGAATTCGGCGATTGGGAAAGTGAGTGGGGTAGTGGCTTTGAATTTGGATTTTTCAATATTTTCTTCCTGCGCTGGGGTGAATTTCATGACGAGCAGGGGCATATTGAAGGGAAAACTTCTGGTGTGGGTATTAAACTGAATTTTAAAGATGTTGTACATTTTGAGTACAATTATGCAACATTCCCGGGTGGAGAACTTCAAGCAAGACAGCGAAAAGAAGATTTGATGGTATCGGTCGATCTTATGAAGTTATTTCAAAGGAAATAAGTGTGTCATGGAATGTTCCATGACACCTCCGCATTCGAGCCGTCGGGTACCACTCCCCGATGGGCGTTCTCCAGAGTCGTCAGGCATCATTCCCTGACGGAAAGGACAGTTAAATGGCATTAAGAGGAAGATCGTATTTCAATGATGAAAACTGTTTTTTTGTTACAACTACTGTTATAAATCACTTGAATGTATTTTCTTCACCTAATGCATGTGAAATACTAATTAAAAATATCAAATATTACCAAGAAAAATATCATTTTCAGATACTTGCATATGTAATTATGCCTTCCCATTTTCACTGGATAATAACAACAGATAATGAATTCGGAACGATTTCAGATATCATGAGAGATTTGAAAAAATATTCTGCATGGGATATTATGGATTTCATTCAAAAAAGTGATGAGAATAAATTTATGAAATATTTTGAAGGAGCTGGAGAAAAATATAAAGGACAGAAAAGAAAATTTTGGCAAGAACGATTTGACGATGTTATCCTTAAAAGCAGAAAATTTTTTCTTCAGAAACTCAATTATATTCATAATAATCCCGTCAAAGCAGGGATTGTAGATAATCCTGAAGATTACACATATTCGAGTGCACGGAATTATAAATATAGTGACCATTCTGTAATCTATGTCGAGACGGATGTGTTGTAATGATAAACTATTCTTTAGGAAAGTGTCGGGGAATGGTCCCTGACACCTCTTTTCTCAGCAAGAAGAACTAAATTCTCTGTGCCCTCTGTGGTTAATTTTTTTTGGTGCAAACTCATCCATGTGAGAAATGTGAAGTAACAAGAATATGTTCATCCTAATCACAATTTCACTCGAGCCGTCGGGGACCACTCCCCGACGAGAATAATCACAAAATTCACAAAAAATTTGCATTAAATTTTATCAATGATTAATCTTGTTTGATAATTAATATGTAATCAAAAGGAGTCCGAATGGATCTTTCTAAAATAAATTACTATTACAACAAATTTAAATTTGGTGAAGACAACTTTCACAATTTGATGAAATACCACATCAGTGAAATACTGCTAGTCTCGACCTTCTATGATGCCTTCATCTTTGAGCAGGATGGACGTCTCTCTGAACAGATCTTTGGTGAATATAGGCAACTCAACCTTAGTACCGCCCCCCGCGTCACAAGTGTTCCTACAGGAAGGCAAGCGCTGGAAATGCTTGAAAATCGTTCCTTTGATCTTGTGATCACAATGATGAGGATCGGTGAGATAAGCCCCTTTGAACTCAGCAGACGTATCAAACAAAAATATCCAAATATGCCGGTACTTCTTCTCCTCAATGTTCAATCCGACATCTCTATCGTTGAAAAGAACGAAGAAGAGATGCAATTCATAGATAAGGTATTTCTCTGGAATGGTGATACCAAACTCTTTCTCGCAATGGTCAAAATGGTCGAGGATATGCACAATGTGGAATACGACACCAAACAGGGTTATGTGAGAGTCATTCTGCTAATAGAAGATTCAATTATTTATTATTCCATGTTCCTTCCACTTCTCTATTCAGAGATCCTTAAACAAACCCAGCGGCTTATCAATGAAGAGCTCAGTGATATCAATAAACGTCTTCAGATGAGAGCACGTCCAAAGGTTATACTTGTAAATTCGTATGAAGATGCGATCAATTTTGTACAAGAATATCAGGAATTCCTGGTAGCTGTCATTTCTGATGTGAAATTTTTTCATGATGGCATACTAGATCCAAAAGCTGGTTTCAAACTGATACAGCAAATGAAAGATCACAATATGGATGTGCCTGTAATACTGCAATCTTCAGAAATCGAAAATGTAAAAAAAGCCCATGCATTGGGAGTGAGTTTTCTTAATAAATCATCCAAAACGCTGCTTCATGATCTGCAGGACATTATCAAGAATAATCTTGGTTATGGAGATTTTATCTTCCGCGATCAAAATGAAATTGAGATAGATCGGGCAAATACTCTTTTTGAATTTGTTGATAAAATCAAGACGCTTCCGGCTGAATCTCTACGCTATCATGGAGAACGAAATCATTTTTCAAGCTGGCTTGTTGCTCATGGAGAGATACAAGTAGCTAAACAACTTCGACCAGCTAAAATTGAAGATTTCACCGACCTTGAAGAACTGAGAGAGTATCTTTTAAATCTCTTCAAAACTGTCCGACAGAAAAGGACTCGTGGTAAAATAATTAATTTTGTACCTCATGCTCTTTCCGAAGTTGATCAGATCATTCGACTGTCTGAGGGTTCACTTGGAGGAAAAGGACGAGGACTTGCCTTTCTGAATGCACTTCTTGTGACTATGGAATTTGAAGAGGAATTTCCTGAAGTCGACATCGCCTTACCCAGCACCTCGATTATCGGCACATCCGAGTATGATTCTTTTATCGAAAGAAATAAAATCGGTGAATGGATTATCTCAAAATCTGATGATGAGATACAGGAAATATTTGAAAAAGGAATACTCTCCCATGACCTCATAGAGAAATTACGAATACTCATTCAGGAGATAACTTATCCGATTGCAGTCCGTTCTTCAGGTCTTCTGGAAGATTCACAATCACAACCCTTTGCTGGTATTTATAAAACCTTTCTACTTCCCAATAATCATCCCGATGAAAAGGTGCGTCTCAAGCAACTTTGTCAGGCGATTAAACTGGTTTTCTCTTCAGTATATATGGAAAGTGCTCGAAGCTATATTGAAAGTATCAATTATAAAGTCGAAGAAGAAAAAATGGCTGTTATTATTCAGGAAATTGTGGGAAGTAAATTCGATGGGTTTTATTATCCTCATTTTTCAGGAGTGGGACAGTCATATAACTTTTATCCTATCTCATATTTGAAAAGTACAGACGGAGTTGTTTCTCTTGCAGTTGGGCTGGGAAAAGCGGTTGTAGAAGGTGAACGGAATTTCAGATTTTGTCCAAAATATCCCAAAATGGAGATAATTCCTCCAGAAGAACTTGTGCGTGATTCCCAAAAATTTTTATATGCCGTCGACCTCAACAAGCATGATTTCAACCTCCTGGACGGTGATGAGATCACACTTTCTTATCTGAAAATCCATGAAGCTGAAAAACATGGTACCCTTCAGCATATGACCTCAATGTGGGATTATGAAAATAGCCGCTTTATCGATGGAGTAACAACAAAAGGACTTAAAGTCGTCACTTTTGCTGATATTCTGAAATACAACTACTTCCCCCTGGCAAAGATATCAGAAGAGATTCTGGACATCGGTGAAAAAGCAATGGGTGTTCCCGTTGAAATAGAATTTGCTGTGAACCTCAATCGAAATGAAAAAGAAAAAATATTTCCAACTTTTTACGTATTGCAAATCCGTCCTTTGACCATCAATACAGAAGAAATATTCATCGATCCTGATAATCTGAACCCTGATGATCTCATGCTTTACACAGAAAATGGTATGGGAAACGGCTTGATCGATTCAATTTATGATGTGGTTTTTGTCGATCTGAAAAAATGGAATAAAACAAAAACTGAATTTATGAGAGACGAAATCTCAAGAATAAATATGCGCATGAAAGCTGAGGACAGGAATTATATTCTTATAGGTCCGGGACGCTGGGGTTCGAGAGATAAATTTCTTGGTATTCCTGTAAAATGGCCTGATATCAACATGGCTAAGATAATCATAGAGATGGGGCTTGAAGATTTTGTCGTAGATAGCTCACAAGGAACGCATTTCTTTCACAACCTTGTATCTATGGACGTAGGATACTTTAGCATTCCGTATGTCTCGGACACCGATTTCATAGATTGGGAATGGCTCGAGAATCAGAGGATAATCGAAAAAACAGATTTCTTTATCCATGTGCAGGTCGATCATCCTCTTGTCGTGAAGATGGATGGCAGAAAAGGACTTGCGGTAATTTATAAGTAATATGAAACTCGAAGAACTCAATAGATATTACAATAAATTCAAGTTTGGTGAGGATATTTTCCATAATCTCATGAAACGGCGGGTTAAGGATATCCTGCTTATCTCAAATTTCTATGATGCATTTATTCTTGAACAAGATGGACGTATTTCCGAACAACTCTATGGTGAATACAAGCAACTGAATATCACTCATGAGCCGCGTATCACGACCATACCGATGAGTAAGCCATCTACGATCATGGAAACATTGAAAAAGAAGGAATTTGATCTGGTTATCATCATGATGAGAATGGGAAAAGTGACCCCTTTTGAATTAAGCCGAGACATTAAAGAACGCTATCCCGAATTGCCGATACTGTTACTTTTGAATAAACAATCCTATGTCGATATTATTAATCGAAGTGAAGAAAAATTGTATTATATTGATGATGTTTTTTTATGGACTGGAAATGCAACACTGTTTCTGGGAATGATCAAATCCATCGAAGATAAATGGAATGTGGAGCATGATACGAAAGAAGGTATGGTTCGTGTAATACTGCTTATTGAAAGTTCAATCGATTATTATTCACTTTTTGTCCCCCTTCTTTATCGGGAAATACTCGATCAAACCCAGCAACTCATTTCATCAGAATTGAATGAAGCTAACAAACGTCTCCGCATGAATGCCCGTCCTAAGGTCATTCTCGTACATAATTATGAAGATGCATTGTATTACTATCAGAAGTATAAAGAATATCTCATTGGAATCATCACAAATGTGAATCTTAAAATAAACGGACAATTCGATATCGAAGGTGGCTTGCGACTTATCGAAGCGATTCGTTCTGAAGAACCAGATCTACCGATTTTGATGCAATCAGCTGAAGAAAGTTTCCGCCAGGCTGCCGAAAATCTGCACTGTCATTTTCTTTATAAATATTCAAAATCCTTTATAAACGATATGCGAACGTTCATCACAAATAATCTTGGTTTTGGTGATTTTGTGTTTAAATCACCAGAAGGAAAGATCATAGCCCGTGTATCTGATCTGAAGGACTTTGAAAAATGCCTTCGCGAAATCCCCGATGAATCTATCATCTACCATGCAGAAAAAAATCATTATTCAGCATGGCTTATAGCCCATGGAGAGGTCCATATCGCTATACAGATACGACCCCTTAAACCATCTGATTTTGAATCAAAAGGACAACTGCGAGACTTCCTGATCGGAACAATTCACGAAATCCGTCGAAGGCAGAATCGTGGCAAGGTCATCAACTTCGACCCCTCATTCCTTGATGAAGATGACAAGATTGTTAAATTGGGGGATGGCTCACTTGGTGGAAAGGGACGTGGCATTGCGTTTTTGAATGCACTCATGGTAACAATGGATGTGAACAAGGATTTTGAATCCGTTGATATAAAAATTCCCAAAACAGCTATAATCGGTACCAATGAGTATGATTGGTTCTTAGAAAACAACGATATTCGAAGATCGGTGACAGAGAAAAGTGATAGAGAGATTGCAGAGCTCTTTCTTCAGGGTTCACTTTCCCCTCAGCTTAAGGAACGCTTGAGTATTTTCGTTGGTCAGATCGAATATCCACTCGCCATTCGCTCTTCAGGTCTCCTCGAGGATTCGCAGTCTCAACCCTTTGCTGGAATATACAATACCTACATGCTTCCCAACAACCATATGGATAAAAAAGTTAGATTACAACATCTTGAAGAAGCAATCAAATTGGTCTTTGCATCTCCGTTTCAGGAAAATGCCCGGCTCTATATCGAGAGTATCAATTTCAAGCTGGATGAAGAAAAGATGGCAGTTATTGTGCAGGAGGTTGTCGGCTCTCGTCACAACAATCATTATTTTCCCATGATTTCCGGTGTTGCTCAGTCATATAATTATTACCCCACCTTTGTGATGAAACATACTGATGGAATTGCATCTATTGCTCTTGGGCTAGGAAAATCCGTGGTTGACGGTGAACGAGCATATCGCTATTGCCCGAAACATCCCAAGATAGATCTTATAAAGCCAACAGAGATCGTTGAAAACAACCAGAGAGACTTCTATGCACTCCGTCTTTCAAACGACGATATTGAACTCAAAAAGGGAGATGATGCAACGTTGGACAGAGTTTCCATCACCAAGCAATACAAGGAAGGTATCTTTAAATCCTTCACTTCTGTCTGGGATTATGAACACTTAGCCTTTCTCGATGGAAAGTTTATTAAGGGACCACGCGTACTGACCTTCAGGAATATCATACGTTTTAACGAATATCCACTATCTGAGATCATCAATAAAATGCTTGATATTGGTGAAATTGGATTAGGTGTTCCAGTTGAGATCGAATTTGCAATGAAATTTCAGGAAGATGGTAGTTATTTAGAAAAACCTATTTTCTATATTTTACAGATCAGACCGCTTATGATCACTAAAGAGCATGTTGACATCGAAATCGATGATATCTCTCCAGAAGATCTTGTACTACTTACGACCAAAGGAATGGGAAATGGTCTTGTGCAGAATATACATGACATCATCTATCTCGATCCGGTAAAATTTGATACGACCAAAACACTTGAGATGAAGGATGAGCTGGAGCAGCTTAACAAAATAATGCGTCAGGAAAATAAACAATATATTTTGATCGGTCCCGGGCGTTGGGGTACGAATGACAGGTTTCTGGGAGTCCCAGCTCGATGGGGGCAGATCGATCATGCAAGAATTATCGTGGAAGTGGGTATGCAAAATCTCGCGATCGAACCCTCACAGGGCAGCCATTTCTTCCACAACCTTGTGGCGATGAATGTGGGATATTTTACTATCCCCTATACCTCAAAACAGGACTTTGTCAACTGGTCTTGGCTTAACGATCATGCGGCAATACATGAAAAAAAATACTTCAGACATATCTCTTCAGAAAAGGAATTTCTTATAAAGATGGATGGTAAGAAGGGGATTGCTGTAATCTATAAATCTTAAACTATTCTGCCCATTTCTTTAGTAATTCGGTGGTCAATTCTTCTACTTTGTTTATTACTATCTGGGATTTCTTTCTCAGGTCATTAAGATCTTTCACATAGAGCATTTCTTTAACAAATTCATGATCTCCTTGGGACCATTCACGATATGAATAAAGCAATCCGAAATCATGCTTTGCAGGTCTATTTTTCACGTTGAACAAGAATGCAAGTCTACCGATGATCATCTTGATGTAGCCATCCATCGCATCAACCTCCCTTTCTCGCACAATCTGTTTTTCAAGCTCAATCTTGTTTATGAAGAAAGAATCTCTAAATAATCTCAACTTCTGAACTATCTTATTCCGATATTCCTTCTCGGGCATGGGTGTACTATCCATAAGATCTTTCTTATCAAACCAGACATAGGAAGAGCCATGCCTATTCGACTCCATTAATCTATTTCCTGCTGAGACTTTTTGTACAAAGAGGTCAATATAAAAGAACTTTGGTGAATCATTCAGAAGATAGAAACTTTGTGAATGACCATGCCAGCAAGGTTCGGGAACACGGAATTTTTCACTTATCCCGTATGATTCGTCTAGTAATTTTTCAGTTTTGGTAAAAACTTCCTCGACATAGTCATCATCACAGATGAGTGCTGCATCGAGGTCTGAATAGTCATCGTCAAAACCAGTTGCAACCGATCCGCCTTCCCAGAAGGTATGGATCTTTTTATCAGCTTGCCATAATTGTTTTAATTCATTAGTGATTTTCTCTTTGAATTCAAGCATGATCTAACCTTGTTTTGTTTGATTTTGACGAATGGTGTGTTTAGATACTTCTCTGTCAACATACTTTATTTCTGCTCATTTATTTCCTAAAATCGAAGTTAGTTTATTTTTAGACTTAGAAATTTTGTTTCATAATTACGGATAATAGACAGTACATACAGCAGACAGCAATTTCTCCCTGATATGAGTTATTTCTTTTATCCCTTGCAAAAGAAAAGAATGTTGTTTTTTTTTGATATCCCTAACATAATATACTCGGAAAAGTGATATTTTTAATAAGTAGCCCATAGGTGACATCATAGAAAAGATGGTTGTAAACGTGTCCTGAAAAGATTTCCTTCTGAATCATTCATAGCAAAATTTCTATATTATTCTATTCAAAATTATTACTTTTTCGTATGAAATCAAGAAAAAACTAGGAATTTATTTATATTATGAATAATTATTTGACAAATAATTATAGGACTCATTTTTACGCCAAATCTTACAGAAAATTAAAAATCTGGAGGTACTTTCAATGAGTATGAAAGAATTTATGTACCAAGTTGAAGCTCGTAATCCTAATCAAAATGAATTCCTTCAAGCTGTTCATGAAGTAGTTGAATCAATCTGGCCTGTATATGAATCTAATCCTCGCTACAAGGAAGCAAAGATCCTCGACAGGATCGTTGAGCCCGAAAGAGTTATCATGTTTCGTGTCCCCTGGACTCGTGACAATGGCGAGGTGATGGTCAACCGTGGTTATCGTGTTGAATTTAATAGCGCAATCGGTCCTTACAAAGGTGGATTGCGTTTTCACCCCAGTGTTACACTAAGCATCCTTAAATTCTTGGGTTTCGAACAGGTTTTCAAGAACAGTCTCACCACGCTTCCTATGGGTGGTGGAAAAGGTGGTTCTGATTTCGATCCAAAGGGAAAAACAGATGCTGAAGTGATGCGCTTCTGCCAGGCATTCATGTCTGAACTTTTCCGTCATATCGGTGCAAATACAGACGTACCCGCTGGTGACATTGGTGTTGGCGGTCGTGAGATCGGCTTCATGTTTGGTATGTATAAAAAACTCCGTAATGAGTTTGTTGGCGTACTTACAGGTAAGAAGCTTGATTGGGGTGGTAGTCTTATTCGTCCCGAGGCAACAGGTTATGGCGCAGTCTATTTCGCAGAAGAGATGATGAAGACACGTGGACTGAATTTCGAGGATAAAGTCGTGACAATTTCCGGTTCTGGTAATGTTGCTCAATATGCCACAGAAAAAGTGAATCATCTTGGTGGTAAGGTTGTCACCCTGTCCGATTCCAGCGGCTTCATTTATGATCCCGAAGGAATTAGTCCAGACAAACTTGATTTCGTTTTTGAACTCAAAAATGTGAAACGCGGCAGAATCAAAGAATATGCTGAAGAATATGGTGTTGAATACTATGAGGGACAGCGTCCCTGGAGTATTAAGTGTGATGTTGCCCTTCCCTGTGCTACTCAGAATGAGCTCAACGAAGAAGAAGCAAAGACATTAGTCAAGAATGGTTGTTATTGCGTTGCCGAAGGTGCTAATATGCCCTCAACTCCAGAAGCAATTACTGTCTTTATCGAAAACAAGATTCTTTACGGTCCAGGTAAAGCTGCAAATGCTGGTGGTGTGGCTGTTTCCGGACTGGAAATGTCTCAAAACAGTCTTCGATTAAGCTGGAGCAGAGAAGAAGTGGATGAAAAACTTCATAACATTATGAAGAGCATCCATGCCCAATGTGTTGAATACGGCAAAGAAGGTGATTTCGTAAACTATGTAAATGGCGCGAATATCGCTGGTTTTATAAAAGTTGCCGACTCAATGCTCGATCAAGGCATTGTTTAATTGTATTATATCGAAAAGCCTTTACAATCGTGGGGCTTTTCCTTACTTTTCAAATCATACTATGACTGTATGGATATTAATTTTTGGAGGTTAACATGACTGTGCAGGATTTTATGGAAAAAGTCGCTGCAAGAAATCAGAACGAGCCGGAATTTTTGCAAGCTGTTCAGGAAGTTGTTGAATCTGTATGGGATGTCTATATCTCTAATCCTCAATTCCTTGAGGCAAAGATTCTTGAACGCATTGTTGAACCAGAACGAATGATATTGTTCCGTGTTCCATGGGTAAATGATAAAGGTGAAGTACAGGTTAATCGTGGATACCGGGTTGAATTCAACAGCGCACTCGGTCCTTATAAAGGCGGGCTGCGTTTCCACCCCAGTGTAAATCTGAGTATTCTTAAATTTTTAGGATTCGAACAGATCTTCAAAAACAGTCTGACAACTCTTCCTATGGGTGGTGGAAAAGGTGGTTCTGACTTTGACGCAAAAGGCAAATCTGATTCTGAGATAATGCGTTTCTGTCAGTCATTCATGCTTGAACTTTACCGTCATATCGGTGCAAACACTGATGTCCCTGCAGGCGATATCGGTGTTGGTGGACGTGAGATCGGTTATCTTTATGGTATGTATAAAAAACTAGAGAATGAAAACGTTGGCGTGCTCACTGGCAAAGGACTGAACTGGGGTGGTAGTCTCATTCGTCCGGAAGCTACAGGATTTGGCGTCGTTTATTTCGCAGAAGAAATGCTCAAGACCATAGGTGAAAGTATCGAAGGAAAAAGGGTGGCTATCTCTGGTTTCGGAAATGTTGCCTGGGGAGCTGTCCAAAAAATCAACGATCTTGGCGGAAAAGTAGTAACTCTTTCGGGTCCTGATGGCTACATTTATGACGAAGATGGCATTACAGATGATAAAATCGATTATATGCTGTATATGCGAGCCAGTAATAGAGATGTGGTTCAGGATTATGGAGATGAATATAATGTACCATTCCACCCGGATAAACGTCCATGGGAAGTTAAATGTGATGTTGCACTTCCCTGTGCTACTCAAAATGAATTAGATGAAGTCGATGCTGATAATCTCGTAAGAAATGGATGTATTTGTGTGTCAGAAGGTGCTAATATGCCCTGCACTCCAAAAGCAATCGAGATATTACAAAAAAATAAAGTTCTCTATTCACCAGGAAAAGCATCAAATGCAGGCGGTGTTGCTGTTTCCGGTTTGGAAATGTCACAGAACAGCTTACGTCTGAACTGGACTCGTGAACAGGTAGATGAACGTCTTCATGACATTATGAAGGCAATCCATTATCAATGTGTGCAGTATGGACAAGGTGATGATAAGTATGTGGACTATGTACGGGGTGCTAATATCGCTGGTTTCCTCAAAGTAGCACAAGCGATGCTCGATCAAGGGCTTATATAAGACTGAATTAATACTAAAAAAAAACCCTCAGGACTATTTCTTGAGGGTTTTTTTATGGGCCATAATAGCTCTAAACTTTTTCTAATAATTCTTTCTTAAAATCAGCGATACGTTTGCGAGTGTTATTCAAAAGTATAGTTGAACGAGTAGTAGATGGTTTATGAGTAAAAAGTAAATGTATCTTCTTTTCCATTTCAGCTGGTTGTGAATATCTTGATTCATGACTTTCATCTCTGTAAGGATTATCCTTATTAGCTTCTTCAGATAATTTTTCGAACGATATATCCATTCCAAGCAAATCTCGAAGTACAAACCAGTTCTCCTTACCTGTTGCTGTAGTAATAACCTTCTCAACCTTTTGCACCACATTATTATCATTGGTGATCATACCTTGTGTCTCTATGAAAGAGTTCAAAGGTAACAATACATGAGCCATCTTTGCTGTTTCTGTCATATATGAATCTGCAACCAGAAGGAATTCCAGATTATTGAGCCATTCATAGGCTTCCATCCTGTTATTAAACAATGGATCTTCTCCGAAAATAGCTGCAGCTTTTAACCTGGAATAATTCTTCACAGGTTCAAAGCCCATCTTCTTTAGATACGGCATATTTGCAAGCTCAGAACATGTTACCAGTCCATTTCCTTCTGCTCCAATATTACCTCTAAGCATACTGAGGTTGAAAATAGCATTCTGTGTATCATAATCAATATCACTCTCTGAATAAACGAATATCACCTTCTTATATTGAATAAGTTCCCTGGCAAATTCCTCGAACTCCTCAGTTTGTATCATATGCTGTAACTGATGATTGAAATCAACGAAATTTTCAATGCAATCAACTATATAATCAATATTATGATGTCGATATTCAACAAGATATTTTGCGAATTCGTTGATAATCTCAATGTAGTAATTTGATTGAATGTGATAATCTGCTCTACGGGTAAAGCGGTTCTCACCAGGATGAAGGACCATCAGTTTTGCTCCTTCTTTTTGCGCCTGTATAATCTTCACTCCGACTGTATGTGTTACATCACCTATCAGCACAATGAGTTGGGTTTTTTCAAAATCAGAAGTAGGATTAGGCGAGTAGTTTATCCCAAGCTGATCGTGCACCACAGAACCATTCAGTTCCCAGGAAAACTTCTTTTCATCCTTATACTGTTTTGCCAATTTGCCTATCAGGTAGAGTTCCTCATTAGTAAAGTTTCCATTGCTGAAAAATGCAACTTTACGTTCGAGTTCAGTAAATTTATCTGTGATGTAATCGACAGCTTCTTTCCAATCGACAGGTTTCAATTCATTTCCTTTGCGTAACATAGGTTGTGTAATTCTCTCATCAGATCGAAGTACTTCATACCCAAAATGTGCATTAAAACATACATTATTCTGAGTGATCGGACTATTGCCTGCTTCTGCTTTGAGTATTACTTCATTCTCTTTATAGAATGCTACTTTACAACCAGCCCCACAAAGTGCACAGGTTGTTTCAACTTTCTCAAGATCAAGCGGTGCGAGTTTATACTGTGTGTTCCTCGAAGTGAGTGCCCCGACAGGACAGACATCGATACATTTTCCACAGCTTTTACATGATGTCTTAAGAAGTGATTCCCCAAATTCAGGAGCGACAAGCGTGCCAAATCCACGATAGATATAACCAAGTGCTCCGACACCCTGTATTTCGAGACAGGTTCGAACACATCGTCCGCAGTTCACACATTTATTTGCATCTCGCAGAATGAAGGGATGTGTTTTATCTATTGGATGATTATTCACCATACCGATATACCGCGTTGCTATTGCATCATAATCTGTAGCATATTTTCGCAGATCACAGGTATAATTTACATCACACCCGCATTCAATACAACGGGCAGTTTCTTTTTTTACCTCTTCTTCAGTAAATATCTGTTCGACTTCCTTGAAATTGGTTATTCTATCTTTAACCGGAAGGAAATTTGGTTTGAAGCGTTTGATCTTTTCGTATTCTTCATACTCTTCTGGTGGAATATCCTTATATGACTCAGCTTTTTTACTGTTGAATTTCTCTTTCAGTGGTTGGATCTTTTTACCATTCAGGAACTTATCGATACTTTGTGCTGCGGTATAAGCATCAGCAATACTTTCTATCACTGTTGATGGTCCTCTTGTAAGATCACCGCCAGCAAATATCTTATCTATATTTGTGCACATGGTTTTTTCATCGACCTCGATCGTGCTCCATCGTGTAAGATTCAGTTTATTATTTTGGATCATACCAGCATCATCCAGCAGGAACTGTGTATCGGGCTTCTGACTCACTGCAGGAATGACCATATCGACCTGCATAATGAATTCTGAATTCTCTATTGGAACAGGACGACGTCTTCCGCTGCTGTCAGGTTCACCAAGCCGCATCTTTATGACCTGCATGCCCTCAACTTTACCATCTTTTCCTATAATTTTTGTTGGATTTTGCAGCAGATGAAACTCAACACCCTCGTCCTTAGCATCTTTCACCTCAACTTCATCAGCCGGCATCTGTTCTTCTGCACGTCGATAGACTATCATAACCTTTTCAGCCCCAAGCCGAAGTGCTGTTCTCGCAGCATCAATCGCAGTGTTACCACCACCGATGACAGCAACACGTTTTCCAACTTTTTTGAGCTCACCTTCTGTAACCATTCGTAAGAAATCAATCCCAAGGTAGCATCCCTCAAGTTCTTCACCTTCTATATTCATGCTTACGGCTGTCCATGCACCAAATCCGAGGAAAATCGCATCGTATTCTTTATAAAGAAACTCAAGTGTAAAATCTTTCCCAAGACGCACATTATTGTGAATCTCAACTCCAAGTTTCTTAATGAGATCTATTTCTTTATCAAGCACCTCTTTTGGTAGTCTATATTCAGGAATGCCATAGCGCAGCATTCCGCCATTTTCGGCCATTGCTTCATATACAATACATTTATGACCTTGCTGGGCAAGATAATATGCCACACTGAGACCTGCAGGTCCTGCGCCAACAATTGCTACTCTTTTACCTGTCGAAGATTTACATTCCGGAATAAAAGTATGTGCAGCATCTTCAAGATCTTTATCTGCGGCAAATCTTTTTATCTGCCGAATAGCTACGGGTTCATCAATGATCTGACGCCGGCATTCCTTTTCACAAAAAGCAGGGCATACTCTCCCGACAGATAAGGGGAAAGGAAGACGTTTTTTAATTAATTCCACTGCTTCATGATACAAGCCGTCATGCACCAATGCAATGTATCCCTGCACATCAACCCTCGCAGGGCATTCCAGAATGCATGGAGCGGTACAATCTGCATAGTGGTCAGAAAGGAGGAGTTCAAGAGCCATTTTTCTGGCTTCTCGCACTTCTTTACTGTCTGTATTGACTTCCATACCTTCGTAAACTTTGGTCGCACATGATGGCACAAAACCTCGCGCTCCCTTGACCTCTACCAGACAAATCCAGCATGAACCAAAAGGTTTAAGATATTCATCATGACAGAGAGTAGGTATGTCGATTCCGCGTTCCTGTGCTACTTCAAGGATAGTCATGCCCTCTTGAACAATTATTTCTTCACCGTTTAATATAATCTTTATATCTGCCATAGTACCCGCTTTACATTTTTTTCACTGCATCAAATTTACATGCGGTCATACAAGCTCCGCATTTGATACAAACATCTTGATCAATCGTATGAAGTTCTTTTTTCTCACCTGAGATCGCATCAACCGGACATGCGCGTTTACATGCACCGCAGCCGATACATTTCTCTTCATCGATGACATATTTGATGAGAGCTTTACAAACACCAGCAGGGCAAGTTTTATCATTAATATGTGCTTCGTATTCATTCCTGAAATATTTTATCGTTGTGAGTACGGGATTTGGGGCAGTTTGACCAAGTCCGCACAAAGAACCCTTTTTGATCTTCACAGAAAGTTCTTCCAGAAGTTCTATATCGCCAGGCTCTCCCTTCCCATCGCAGATTCTATTAAGGATTTCCAGCATTCGCTTGGTTCCAATTCTGCAGAAGGTACATTTACCGCAAGATTCATCCTGGGTAAAGTTCAGGAAGAAACGAGCCATATCGACCATGCAGGTTGTTTCATCCATAACCACCATGCCACCTGATCCCATGATGGCACCGGATTTCACCAGTGAATCATAATCTACCGGTGTATCTAAAAGACTTTCTGGAATACATCCACCCGAAGGACCACCGAGCTGCACTGCCTTGAATTTTTTATCATTAAGGATTCCACCACCAACTTTAAAGATAACCTCTCGAAGAGTCATTCCCATTGGCACTTCGACAAGTCCCCCGTTTTTGATCTTACCGGTAAGTGCAAAAACTTTTGTCCCCTTGCTTTTTTCCGTACCGAATTCTGCATATTTGGTTGCACCATTTCTTATGATCCATGCAACATTTGCATAGGTTTCAACATTATTGTTATTAGTAGGTTTACCCCACAAGCCAGCTTGTGCAGGATAAGGAGGTCGAATTCTGGGCATTCCCCTTTTACCTTCGATAGAAGCAATAAGAGCTGTTTCCTCTCCGCACACAAATGCACCAGCTCCTTCGTACACCGTCAGATCAAAATCAAAATTCGAACCCAAAATATTTTTTCCAATGAACCCACGTTTGCGTGCTTTATCGATGGCAATTCTTAATCGCTTTACTGCGAGAGGATACTCTGCCCTACAATAAATATAACCTTCATCAGAACCAACAGCATACGCTGCAATGAGCATTCCTTCGAGAACACTGTGGGGATCGCTTTCGAGTACACTTCTATCCATGAACGCACCCGGATCACCTTCGTCAGCATTACAGATGATGTACTTTTTATCTGAGGTCTCTTGATAGGTAAGTTCCCATTTGATACCTGTAGGGAAACCTCCTCCTCCTCGTCCGCGAAGTCCACTATTTTTAATCTCTTCTATTACCTGAATTGGAGATTTTTCTTTAAGGACTTTCTCGATCGCCTTGTAACCACCTCGCTCGATATACTCGTCAATGGATTCCGGGTCTATGACTCCACAATTACGGAGCACGATACGAGTCTGAAACTCAAGGATCTCACCTTCATCACCACCAAGCTTATCAGAATAGACGATCTTATCTTTGAGGGGTTGTTTTTTGATAAAATGAGCATGAAGAATATCATCAATATCATCAGCATTCAGGTAACCATACATGGTATTGCCGAATTCCTCATCATCAATTTCCATGAGCACTTCAGCATAACACATACCCATACAGCCCGTATTCATTAGTTCTGCTTCAATTTCTTTATCCTTGAGAAAATTCTCTACTTTCTCAAAGACATCCAAACCACCAGCTGCGATTCCACAGCTTGCTAAACCGACTTTTATTTTTACTGAATTTTCCAAATTCTCTCCTAACTGATTAAATTTGGTTAATTTGATTAATACTTTGCAAGGATATCTTTTACTTTATCTGGTGTGAGACGACCAAAGGTCTTATCGTCAATCATAATGACAGGAGCAAGACTGCAACATCCCAGACATGCTACCTCTTCGACGGTGAATTTAAGGTCTTCTGTGGTTCCTCCAGGTTCTACCTCCAATGCCTCATATATTGCTTCTGAAATTTTGGGAGCATTTGCCACATGGCAGGCAGTTCCATGGCAAATTCTGACTATGTGTTTCCCGATTGGTTGCAGACGAAATTGAGTATAAAATGTTGCCACGCCGTATATTTCAGAAACAGGAATGTTGGTCTTATCAGAAATATATTTGAGTGCTTCTTTTGAGAGATAACCAAGATTTGCCTGAGACTTTTGAAGGATAGGAATCAATGCACCTTTTCTTCCCTTATATTCCTCTAACACAGAATCAATTTTAGCGAAATCACTCTCTGCCATATCAATAGCCCTTTTCAAATTTTGAACCCCTTGAAAAGTTGCTGGTATGAGCCAGTCAAGTTATTTGGGAAATTGCTTACTTTGTGAGAAATTTAATATGTTTTTGTTAAAATTGATTTGAAATAAACCTTAAAACAGTTGGGCTTTTCCAAGAGAATATATCTATGAATGCGTAAGAATATAATTCTGAATATCTCCAAGAGTATAAAAATATTTCACCTCATTCTCAGGGATGCTCATGTTGAACTCTCTTTCACACCAGAGAACAAATTCAATCAGATTAAGCGGATCAGTACCCAGAAGCTCCTTTAATGATCTTTCTGTATACACATCATGACTGAATACACCGAAATAGTCGATGAGTATTTTTTTTAGTCTTTTATAGACTCTCATCGCTGTTTTACTTATCATTTTATTAAGTATTACCAGAAATATATTAATTTTTGATAAACTTTGAAATTTATGATAAGAGGAACGGCATCAGTGCTCGAGTTCACCTCACTGCAACAATTTCAGACACAAAAAAAGAATGTCGTTTACAATAAATTGTGGTTCGGTCATATCATCAGAATCGTTAGCACGTTCGATCGCGTGTTGTAAATCATCAACTATTATAAATTGTTCGTATTATAAATCATATCGATGAGATAATTTGCATATATAGTCGATGACTGTGCACCGATTCCCATAGAAAGATCTGTACATGCTTCAATAACCGCAGGATCCTCATACTCTCCATAGATTTTTTCAAGCTCATCACGAATCTCTTCGATGATATGAGAAAGTATTTCTTTGGAATCACTCACGCTATAGACGATCGCCTTGAGTATCAATTCATGAAGATGAGCATCCATTTCGATGACTTCGACTTCGCTCTGTAATCTTTCTGCTGCTTTTTTGTAAATGTTGAAAATATTGCATGTGCCCAGTGGCAGAATGAACTTGAAGCCCATTTTTTGCACGTGATCTATCACTGCTTCTGCAACTGAGTAGAAAGAAACATTGATATGAGGAAGTATCTTCATAAATTGTCTCACATGAACTGATTGATCCTTTTTATCCAGTACCCTTTGTAACTGATTTTTTGACTGAAATAGTTGCTCCAATTGCCACATGAGTGGAGAAAGCGTGTTGCAAGGTAACGCTATAATAGTATCTTGTACATCCTTGCGAGAGTAATTTTGTAGTACACGAGCCAGCAGCATTGTAAATCTGGGAATTACCTCTTCTATGGTTATTCCCCCGGGGAATCCAATCAGTATTTTGTCATCGAGAGGTTTGTGCTGATCAAAATACTCACTTATTTTATCTTCTTTGATATAGGGAGAGTTGGAGATCACTGTAATAATTGTTTTTCTATACTCATCATAGAATTGGTTCTCTACAATGAGCTTTTGAATGACTTTCTGCTCTGCTGCAACGAATTCACTGCAAAATTTATACGTAGAAGCCCTACCAAAATCACCAAGTACGATAAGTCTTTTATACTCAGCAAGCAGATTTATAATAAGTTTTTTCTCTTCTCTATGCACAGGTCTCCCTTCTGATAAGAGACGCTATAGCTGCAAGATGGTACTGTCAAGGAGAAATCTGTGGAGTTAATTTGGGTTTTAATGAATGTTATGGTATACTAATGAACAAATCATCCTTTAATTGAGAACCTTATGGATTCTCTTTTGGAGTGCGCTTATGGAGTGCAAAATCCGAGATTTTGCATCCGCTAGCTGGCGGACTCCAAAAGGATTTTACACTCCAAGTATTCTATATCACTTATGTATAAAATATACTAAATCAAACTCTACAATCTGATTCCTTGGAATTGTTATCAACCTCTGCATAAGTTTAGTAAGCGTGGCACTGCAGGTTCCATACTTCATATCATTTTGAAACTCGACGAGATTGAGTGGCTCTTTTGTCGCAAGTATCTTGATTATTTCGCTGTCTGCAATTTTACCCGGCAATAACTCAACTGGTAGTGACAGTCCGATCCGTTTATCCTTCTCGTTCGGCAACGTAAATCTTTCACCAGATTTTACAAGATTATCACTTCTGTACTTATTAGGGAAAAGCACATACACCATATCGTTCGAGCAAATATTAAGAATCGTAAGATAGCAATCTTTTGAAGGTATACAGGTTATTTCAAGTGTTTCAAACTCCTTAAAATGGTCTTTATTAAGCGCTGCATCCAAAGAAAAATAGGGATCTCTTTCTCCTTTTTGCTTCTCAATTCTTACCTGAACAGTAGCTTCTGAGAACAAAGAATTACCTATGGTGATAACTTTCTCCTCAATGATCTTCTTATCAACAATGATCCCCTGCGTGGTCTGGTTTGTAAGGTGAAGGTAATCATCTCTTGTGATGTTCTCTGCGTCTTCTCCTACTATATACAATTTTCTGCCAGTAACATCCACACCATAGAATTCCAGAGCTTGTTCGCACGCTTTATCTATTGCCTTTTTTTTCGCTTCTTCTGGCGTGATGTGCGCGATCTCTACCTGTGCGGTTGATTCAAACCAACCATTTCCAAGGTTTATTACATCTTGCTTACTGATATTGTTATTGATGTGTACGCCACTATCTCTTGAGCTGGAATTTGATGCACACGAGACTAAATTAACTATACAACATAATACTATTACTACTTTTTTCATTATAAATCCTTTTTTTTATGGAGTCCGCCAGCTGGCGGATAAAATATCACGGATATTTTACTCCAAAGTGATTTTGCACTCAATACTTTTAAATATTTTCTGGCTTTCGACATTGCTACTTACCATATAAGACCTACTTCGGCCAGATATTTTCTGACTCAGGATATCAAACTGGACTCCCATATGTGCACTCTCTGCAAATTATTAAGAAATGTAGAATCTGGCATATTGGTAGTATTCACGAAACGAAACCCGTTATTGTTATTGCTGTTATCTGGATTGTTGTTGTTACGATTAGCAACACGGCAGTTGTTGTCGTTGTTGTTCCAGCTACCACCACGCAACACGCGGTTCCGCTTCTGTTCGATACCCTTCATAATGCTAATTTAAAACATTTCTTTCCATCAAAAAATTGAAACTCATTTGAAATGTGGTATAGTATCCTCTTACAATTACCAGAATTAAAATATCCAAGATGTCCATTTATGCTCAATAGCATATCAGATATATTTGTCTGATGGGATGAAAAATATCTCAATTTCTTTTTAAATCTGTTCAGATTACTGTTGTGAAATTTTATTCGATCATCCTTATATCTAAATCCAAGAAAATTTACGCCATGTTGTGTTTTGTAAATTTGATTCTTATTCTCATTTATCTTTAATCTATATTCCTCCAATTTTATTTTTGAAATTTTTTTTATGCCTTGTAAAAAAACGTTATCATCTGAAAAAATCAAAATGTCATCCATGTATCGAATATAATTTCTGCATCCCATTTCCTCTTTCATATAATGATCAAAATCTGATAAATAATAATTGGCAAAAATCTGACTGGTAAGATTCCCTATTGGTAAGCCCCGTTTTCTTCCATGCTCAAAAAGCGTATCTTGCTCAAAAGGGATATAGTATTCCGAACTAGATGTATAGGTATCAAGAAGAACCTTGAGCAAAACAAGAATATTAGGGTCTTTTATTTTTCTTTCGAGTTTGTTGATGAGAATATCATGATCTATCGTATAAAAATATTTCTGAATATCGAATTTATACACATATTTTGAATTCTTGAAAAAATAGAATCCTCTTCTTACCGCGCAGTGTAATCCTTTCCCTCTCCTGCAGGCATAACTGTCTGGTATTAACGACCTATCCAATATTGGCTCTAACACATTACATATTGCATGATGAACTACTCTATCTTTGAATGGTGCGCATGATATTAAGCGTTCTTTGGGTTCATGTATCGTAAAGAAAGTATAACCTGAGAATTGAAATGATCTATTTTTTAAGGAATCCTGAATGTGATATAATTCTTTCTCAAGATTGAATTCAAATTCTGCTACTTCATCCTTATGGCGTTTTGACCTGCGTGCTTTATGATATGCGTTAACAAGATTCTGCCACGAATAAATTTCCTCGTATAAGTAACCAAATCTTTTAGGCATATTATTTAATTTCTTTAATATGATTATTTAATAATGTACTTATTTCTGTAAGTAATAATGATAAATGTTCATAACTTTTGTCTTTTACTATTTTTAGTTTGTAGCATAGACGAAAATAATATCGTAATTTCTCAATAGATGTATTTGAATCATACAAGTGTCTTAATTTGTTTTTTGAAAATCTGACTTGCAGTAATGATTCCATTGTATCATAGAGCGTATTCTCAATCCTATTCCCCAAATTATATCTATAATTCCTTGGGAATACAGCTATTTTTGGTTCTATCCATACGATAAAATCAAATAATTTATTTAATATTTGAGTATGCATTTTATAATTCTTCTTCTTTTTCTTGACAAGAAAAAGAAGCAAAAAGAAATGAAAACATCAGGGAGTCCTCACGAAACGAAACCCGAAATCGCCATTGCTGAGATCAGGATCGTCGGTGCCACGATAAGCAACACGGCAGCCGTTGTCGTAGCCGTACCAGCCACCACCACGCAACACGCGGGTCGAGCCAGATGAAGCACCTCTTGGGTTTGTCTGAGAACTGCTGCTGTAGCTTCCTTTCCAGTCCCAGCACCACTCCCACACATTGCCGCTCATGTCATACAAGCCCAGTTCATTTGGTTGCTTCTGCCCTACAGGATGGGTTTTTCTGCCAGAATTATCAGAATACCATGCTACATCATCGATATTATCACTTCCTGAATAGGTATAGCCACCATTGCGAAGGTTGGAACCATTCGCAAGGTGTCCTCCTCTCGCTGCATATTCCCATTCCGCTTCGGTGGGAAGACGATAGCCATTGGCATTAAAATTACACGTTATATTTTTACCACTGCCAGAATAACATGGCGTGAGTCCTTCTTTTCTGCTTTTCTTGTTACAAAACTCTACTGCATCATACCAGCTTACTTTTTCTACT
>DRBZ01000010.1 GCA_011043895.1 Candidatus Cloacimonadota bacterium | reverse complement strand
GATGAATATGGAAGGCAGGTTGCTCCGGGAACGTATTTCTACAAATTAGAGCATAACGGGCATGTAGTGGTAAGGAAGATGGTGAAATTAACCTCACCCTAGCCCTCTCCTTTACGTAAAGTAGAGGAAACTCCAAGGGAGAGGATCACTTTTTACCACAAATTATCACTACTATTTCCTGTCAAAATCATGTAACCATTCATAAATTTTTGATTCCAAGAAAACGAATTTATATTTTGCAAAAAAAACTCTGAATTTTTAATGTAAAATACTTCATAACTGCCTGAAAAATAAATAGTTAATTAAATTCCAAAAAGTTTGACACCATTTCTGCAGCATGGATATTTTAGCTATAAATATTGTGAAATTCAGGAGGATTTGTAATGAAGAAATACTCGATGGATAGTATTCGAAATTTTGCTCTTGTCGGCGCTAGCGGATCCGGAAAAACATCCATTGCTGAAGCTATGTTCTTCAATGCTGGTGTGACGAATCGGCTTGGAAAAGTTGATGATGGAAATACCGTTATGGATCATGATCCAGATGAAGTTTCTAAAAAGATGTCTATTTACCTTTCTCTGGGTAACTTAGAATGGAAAAAGGTAAAACATAATATACTAGATACTCCAGGATATAGTGATTTTAAAGGTGATATGATAACTGCTTTTCGTGCTGTTGATACTGCAGTGATTACTGTCAGTGCAGTCAATGGCATTGAAGTCATGACAGAACAAGCAATGAAATATGCTGATGAAGTTAAGAACAGCATTGCAGTTATCATCAATAAGATTGATAGGGAGCATGCCAAGTTCAACGAGATCATCGATGAACTCAGCAACCTCAGCGATAAAGTGATCGTTCCTGTGACTGTTCCGATTGGCACTGCAGAGCATTTCAAAGGTGTGATCAACACTATCAAGAAGAAAGCATACAGCCAGGGAAAAGAGATCGATATACCTGCTGATATGGCTGATGCAGTTGAAGAATGGCATGAAAAGGTCATTGAAGCAGCAGCAGAATCCGACGACAAACTCATGGAAAAATTCTTTGAAGAAGGAGCTCTCTCTGAGGAGGAGATCAGCAACGGGCTGAAGAATTCAATCCTGCAAGATACTGCGGTACCTGTTTTTGTAACTTCTGCAACAGAGAATATTGGTATTCAGGAAATCCTTAGTTTGATCAATGACTTCTTTCCATCACCTAAAGATGCGCATGAAATTCTCATTAAAAAGAAAGATGAAGAACAAATGCTCGACCTGACCAAATACAACAAAAAGCTCGGGTATGTGGCCAAGGCAGTCAGCGAGCAGAACTTTGGTGAGATCGCAATGGTGCGTATGTACTCTGGTGCTCTCAATACAAGTGATGAAGTTGAACTTCCAGAGAAGAACGAAAAAGAGAAGATAGGGCAGATGTTCGTGATTTGTGGAAAGAAGCGTGAAGAAGTGGACCAGATCCCTGCAGGTGATTTTGGCGGACTTGTTAAACTGAAAAACACAAAGACATCAAACACCATAACAGAAAAAGGTGAACATCTTATTGTGAAGCCCATACAGTATCCAGAACCAGTATACTGGAAAGCAATCCGTGCAGTCAGCCAGTCTGATGAAGATAAGATCGGACCAGCTCTTTCCAAGATCACTGATGAAGATCCCACCATTCGTACAGAACTCAATACGGAAACCTTCCAGAATATCCTTTCCGGTCAGGGAGAAATACAGATCGGGCTTGTGCAAAAGCGTCTTCATGATAAATATAATGTAGAAGCGAATCTCACCGATCCAAAGATTCCCTATAAAGAAACCATAACCGGTAACGCAGATGTGAAATACCGTCATAAAAAACAAAGTGGTGGACACGGACAGTATGGTGAAGTGTACATCAAACTTTCACCAACTGAGATTGGTTCAGGCTTCGAGTTTGTGGATTCCATTGTTGGTGGCGTGATACCAAGTAAATATATCCCAGCAGTTGAAAAAGGTCTTGTGGAAACCATGAAAGAAGGTATTCTTGCAGGATATCCTGTCGTTGATATTCGTGCAGAACTCTATTATGGATCTTATCATGATGTTGATTCCTCCGAAATGGCATTCAAGATCGCTGCATCTCACGCTCTGAAAGATGGTTTCATGAAAGCTGGTCCCATTCTGCTTGAACCCATTCATAAGGTTCAGATAATCGTTCCCACAGAATATATGGGCGATGTTATGGGCGATATAAGCAGTCGTCGAGGTAAGATACTCGGAATGTCTCAGGAGGATAACAAACAAGTTATAAATGCAGAAATTCCACTTTCCGAACTCTATTCATATTATACATCTCTCAAATCGCTGACGCAAGGTCGTGGTTATTTTACACAACAATTCGCTTATTATCAAAAGCTTCCAAATGATCAGGCACAGAGGGTCATCGAAGCGAGCAAGAAAGAGGAAGAATAATAGAAATAAGCAATCGGAGGATATATGTCCGGTCATAATAAATGGAGTTCGATAAAACATAAAAAGGCAAAAGAAGATGCCAAGCGTGGTAAGGTCTTTACCAAGATCATCAGAGAAATAATTATTGCAGCTCGTGATGCAGGAGGTGATATCGAAACAAATCCTGCACTTCGTAATGCAGTCAACAAAGCAAATGCTGAGAATATGCCAAAAGATAATATTGAAAGGGCTATCAAAAAAGGAACCGGTGAGCTTGAAGGAGTGAACTACGAAAGTGTAATTTATGAAGGATATGCGCCTGGTGGCGTTGCAATGATCATTCAGGCAGTGACTGATAATAAGCAGCGTACCGTTGCAGAAGTTCGTCATGTGCTGACGAAGCATAATGGAAGTCTTGCAGAGAAAGGTTCGGTTTCTTGGAATTTCACTCAGGCAGGAATGATCATGGTGCCAAAAGAAGGAAACGACGAAGATGAGCTCATGATGACTGCATTGGATCTTGGAGCTGATGATTTTTCCGAACAGGATGACTTTTTTATAATCACAACTAATGCGAAAGAATTATATAATGTAGTAAATGGTCTGGAAAAGCAGGGAATCAAAATTGAGAATGCTGATCTTGAATATCTTCCGCAAAATACTGTACCCGCGAATGATACAGCGGCACAGGTCATCAAGATTATCGAAGCGCTCGAAGAGCTAGATGATGTGCAAAATGTGTACGCAAATTTTCAGATCGATGACGAAATATTAGAAAAAGTAGCAGGTGAATAAACAAGAGATAGTCCTTGGTATTGATCCAGGTTCAAAAGCCACTGGTTATGCATTTCTCTCAGTACAGAATAAGAGGGCACAATTGCTTAATTATGGAGTTATCAAAAATAATCCACGCGAATCGCTATCCAAGAGAATTGCAAAACTCCACAAGGAGCTGTCTAAACTCATAGAGGAACATAAACCAACACTTGCAAGTATTGAAAATATCTTTTATGCAAAGAATGTACGATCACTCGTATCTATGGGAGAAGTACGTGGTGTGCTGTTACTGGCATTGGAGCAGGCAGCAATTCCGATCTATGAATATTCTGCCCGTGAAGTGAAAAAAGCGGTTGTCGGAAATGGTAACGCTTCCAAGCAGCAGGTACAATTCATGGTGAAAAATATTCTCAAGATAAAAGAAACAGAGCTCCAATTTGATATTACTGATGCAATAGCAATTGCACTCTGTCATATACACAAATTGCAGTATGTTTGAATATATACGAGGAACGATTTCGGAAAAAAAGACGACTTTTGTCGTACTTGATGTAGGTGGAGTCGGGTATCACATCACTATTCCCATCAGTACATATGATAGGCTTGGTGATATCGGTTCAACCGGAAAACTCTACATCCATTTTCATGTACGAGAAAACGAGCAGCGATTTTTCGGATTCTCAACCAAAGAAGAAAGAGAAGTCTTTGAATCCCTTCTGAAAGTAGCAGGAATAGGACCCAAGATCGCCATCTCCATTCTTTCAGGTATTACTATCAAAGATCTATTTGAAGTAGTAGCACGGCAGGATGTGAAAGTTCTTTCTACAGTCCCTGGAATTGGCAAGAAGAGTTCAGAACGTATCATTGTAGAGCTCAAAGATAAATTTGAAGATATGCTTCCTTGCACTATGATTGAATTCTCTACTACCACACCTGAAGAGCAGACTATGATTAATGATGCAGAAACTGCACTCATTTCACTTGGTTACCATAAGAGTTCTGTGATCAAAGAAATTCAGAAATTCTTATCCTCACATTCTCCCAGTTCTGCTGAGGAGATAGTTAAAAACGTTATTAAGAAATTTTATTCCCGATCATGAACGCACGAGAAGCCGCATACAAGGCATTGAACAGAATCCTCAATAATGCTGAGAGTTCTGATATTGTATTGGCAGAACTATCCCCTCAGGTTTATGAACAAGACCAAAGTCTTTTCTATACCCTTGTCAAAGGCACTATAAAGCAGAAGTTACATTTAGATTTTCTTCTATCTCATTTTATATCTTATGAAAAAACAAAAGAAGATATGATGATTCTCCTTCTTCTTGGAATCTATCAGACAAGATTTCTTGATTCAGTGCCAGATTATGCAGCAGTGAATGAAACGATCAAACTGGGTCATAAGTATTTCAGTAAAAAGACCTGTGCTTTTGCTAATGCGGTTTTGCGCTCTTATCTCAGGAAGAAAAATAACATTGAATATCCTCATGACAAGGTGAAAAATATTTCTGTTCACTACTCGTTTCCTCAATACCTTATCACGCAATGGATAGGGGATTTCGGAGAAGATAACACCATAAAGATGTGTGAATTCTTTAATAAACCATCCCGTCTTACTATTCGTCTTGAAACTAACAAAGTTACACCTGATACTTATGCAAAACACTTGAATATAAGCGGTATCGGTTTTATGCGAAGCAGCACTCATGATAATATTTTCAAGATTACTTCTGATTATAACTTTACCAATGATGAATTTTTCATAAAAGGGTATATCTATATTCAGGATGAAAGCACATTGCTTCCTGTTGAGCTTCTCGATCCGCATGTAAACGAAACAATTCTCGATATGTGCGCAGCTCCTGGTGGTAAATCTTTGTATCTAGCTTCATTGACGAATGATAAAGCACAGATCACTGCAGTTGATAATGATCAAGAACGCATGAATTTTTTTAAAAATAATCTTAAAAGAATGCCACATCGATCGATCAATTTAGTCAAAAAAGATGTACTCTATTTTTCTGAAACTCATACATTCGATAAAATACTTCTCGACGCTCCTTGTACTGGATGGGGAGTGTTGCAGAAGAAGCCAGAATTAAGAATTCAATCTCAAAAGCGGCTTGAAACACTCATCCCGCTTCAGCAGAAGTTGCTAGATAAGGCAAATACACTTCTAAAAAAAGATGGTTATCTTGTGTACTCAACCTGTACAATCAATTCTCAAGAAAATGAAAAACAAATTGATCGTTTTCTAACAAAATACACGAATTATATCATCGAAAAACCTGATAAATTTGTTGAAAAAAATTTTGTAACAGGCAATTATATAAAAACTTATCCCTTTAAGCATAAAATGGATGGCTCCTTTGCTGTCCGGCTAAGGAAAACAGCATGAAGACATTAAAGATTATTGGATTTATAATTCTGAGTTTTATCATTGTGTTTCTTCTTGGCTTTGTTCTGTCACGAACCGCTTTGTATTTTTATACCAAACACCGCAGCGAAGTTCCTGTTCCAAATCTTGTTAATAAAGACTACAAAAAAGCGAAACATGATCTGTATAAACTCGGTCTATATATTGATAAAATCGCAGAGCGAAACAGTATGGAGATTCTTGAAGGTAGCATTATTTCTCAGGAACCCGAAGCTCATTCAGTGGTGAAAAAAGGGTATACGATCAAAGTTATTGTAAGCAAGGGTCCAGAGATGATAAAGATCCCTACATTGGATAATCTCACAATTGATGAAGCACGTATCCGACTTATAAATAGCGGATTAGAAGTGGGCAATGTAAATTATTCCTATTCCAATGAAATTCAGAAAGGCAAGGTAATTTATAGCCAGCCAGTCTACGGAATGGATGTTCCAAGAAATTCGAAGATCGACCTTGTAATTAGTCTGGGTAAAATTCCGACAACAATCAAAAATCAAAAAGATATCTATGATTCCTACCTGGAAGATTTGAATGAAAATTAGAAATTGAGGTGAGAATGGCAAAATATGATGCGACACGTATTAAAGTTATGAAGGGGCTCGAAGCGGTCAGAAAACGTCCTGCTATGTATATTGGTGGTACAAGCGAGCGTGGACTGCATCACCTTATTTATGAAGTAGTAGATAACAGTATTGATGAAGCAATGGGCGGGTATTGTTCACGTATCGATATAATATTGAACAAAGATGGTTCTGCTACGATTATAGATAATGGAAGAGGAATTCCTGTTGACCTGCACAAAGAGCAGAAAATTCCTGCGGTACAAGTGGTGTTGACAATGCTTCATGCAGGAGGTAAATTTGATGACAAATCCTATAAAGTATCAGGAGGATTACATGGAGTGGGTGTTTCTGTTGTAAATGCATTAGCCAAATGGCTGGAAGTAAAGATTTATAAGGATAAAAAAATATATCGCCAATATTATGAGAAGGGCGAAGCAAAATCTCCTCTTGAAGTAATTGGAAAAACCGGTAAAACCGGTACAGAGATTACGTTCATGCCTGATGATGAGATTTTTGATGATATCACTTTTAGTTTTGATTATCTGTCTGTCCGTCTTCGTGAGCTTGCTTTCCTGAACAAGGGTGTAAGAATTATCCTTAAAGACGATCGACATAATGAAGCGCATGATTTCAAATACGATGGGGGAATTATCTCCTTTGTAAAATATCTGAATGAAAATAAGAAGGCACTTTTTAACCGTCCAATCTACATTGCTGGTGAACGAGATCATACAGAATTTGAAGTAGCAATCCAATACAATGATGGATATCAGGAATCAATCCTGAGCTTTGCAAATAATATTCATACAATCGAAGGTGGAACACATCTCAGTGGGTTTAAATCAGCGCTCACACGTGCGGTAAACACCTATATCAAAAATGCGAAATTAAGTAAGAATGAAAAATTTTCACCTCAGGGTGGCGATATTCGGGAAGGTATCACAGCCGTAGTAAGTGTGAAATTGAAGGATCCCCAATTTGAAGGACAGACTAAAACCAAACTACAGAATTTTGAAACAGAAGGTATTATTAATTCAGTAGTGTACGAGAAGTTGATGGAATTCTTTGAGGAACATCCGACTGAAGCTAAATCAATTGCAAATAAAGCGATCCTTGGAGCTCGATCAAGAGAAGCTGCTCGAAAAGCAAGAGAACTGACGCGTAGAAAATCCGTGCTCGAAAGCGGAAGCTTACCAGGCAAACTTGCTGATTGTTCAATAGAAGATCCGTCACAGACTGAGATATTCCTTGTTGAGGGTGACTCGGCAGGCGGTTCCGCAAAAATGGGACGTGACAGAACGTTCCAGGCTATCCTTCCTCTGTGGGGCAAAATGCTTAACACAGAAAAGGCACGAATAGATAAAGTCCTTAATAATGATAAGATACAACCGATTATCCTTGCTCTTGGAGCTGGCATTGGTGATGAATTTGATAAAACAAAACTACGTTACAATAAAGTGATCATCATGGCAGATGCAGATGTTGATGGTCAGCATATCGCTACTTTACTCCTGACTTTTTTCTTCCGCTACATGAAACCGTTGGTTGAAGATGGTCATATATATATTGCACGTCCACCATTATATCTCATAAAAAAAGGGCGAATGCAGCGTTATGCGTATTCTGATACTGAAAGAGACGAGATTATGAATGAGCTTGGACAGGGTGTTAGCATTCAAAGATATAAAGGTCTGGGTGAGATGAATGCAGATCAACTCTGGGAAACTACTCTTGATCCTGAAAAACGCATTCTAACTGCTGTTCGTATGGATGATGCAATTGAAGCAGACAGGATTTTCACTATTTTAATGGGCGGGGATGTTGAACCTCGAAGGGAATTTATTGAGAGAAACGCTGAATACGTAGAAGTTGATGTGTAACTGGAGGATACATGATTCACGATAGATCAAGAATTGAACCGATTGAAATTGATGACGTACTGAAGAAAGCGTATCTTGAATATTCGATGAGTGTGATCGTGTCACGTGCACTCCCCGATGTTCGCGATGGACTTAAACCTTCTCAAAGACGTATCTTATATGCGATGCATGAACTTAAACTCGAACCTGGGAAGGGTTTTCGAAAATGCGCAAAGATCTGCGGTGACACTTCTGGTAATTACCATCCGCATGGTGAGCAGGTTATATATCCTACACTTGTGAGAATGGCTCAGGAATGGAGTATGCGTTATTTGCTTGTACATGGTCAGGGTAACTTTGGCTCCCAGGATGGTGATCCACCTGCAGCAATGCGTTATACAGAAGCAAGACTACATCAGGCTGCTGTGGACCTCATGTCTGATCTCGACAAGGAAACTGTAGGTTTTCAGGCAAATTATGATGATACACGACAAGAGCCAAAAGTCTTTCCGTCAAAATTTCCAAATTTAATAGTCAATGGCTCTTCAGGTATCGCAGTAGGTATGGCTACTAATATGCCCCCACATAATATTGCAGAAACCTGCGATGCATTATGTGCTCTCATCGATAATCCTGAAATGGAACCCCTTGACCTCATGAAATATATCAAAGGTCCTGATTTTCCAACTGGTGGCTATATCATCGGAAAGACTGGTATAATGGATTATTTCAAAACCGGATATGGTAAGATCATCATACGAGGTAGGGCTTCGATCGAGACAAAAAATAATGGTCAGGAAGCAATTGTTGTTACTGAACTGCCATATCAACTTAACAAAACACTGCTCATCGATAAGATCGTGAAATTAGTAAAAGATAAACGTATTGAAGGAATCAGCGACATTCGTGATGAATCAGGACGACAGGGAATGCGTCTGGTGATATCAGTAAAACGTAATTATGACGCTGATTCTGTTTTGAAAAAGTTATATAAATATTCCCAGCTTCAGGAAAGTTTTGTAGTCAATAACAGAACACTTGTTTATGGGATTCCAAAAGTTCTGAACATGAAGGAACTACTTCAACATTATATCGACTTCAGGCATGAGGTAGTTGTCCGCAGAACACAATATCAGCTTGATAATGCAGAGAAAAGATTACACATTCTTGAGGGATTCAGGATTGCTCTTGACAATATCGATGATATTATCGCAACCATTAAAGCATCGAATAGCACTCCCGAGGCAAATGAAAATCTTCAGAAGAAATTTGGTTTTTCAGAGATACAGGCAAAGGCAATCCTCGAAATGAGATTACAAAAACTCACGGGTATGGAACGCGAGAAGATCGAACAGGAATACCGTGAACTGGTAAAAACTATCGAAGAGTTGAAAAGTATTCTTGAAATCCGATCAAAGAGAATGGGCATAATAAAAGATGAATTGATAGATATCAAAAAACGCTATCAGGATGACCGCCGCTCTGCGATTCTTGAAGGTTCGGCTGATATTGAAACTGAAGATATGATTGCTGATGAAGAGATGGTTGTAACTATTTCTCACGAAGGATATATAAAACGCCTTCCGATAAGAACTTACAGAAAGCAGCAACGAGGTGGAAAAGGACTTACTGGCACGAACCTTAAAGAAGAAGACTTTATCGAAAGTATATTTGTTGCATCAACTCATGCGTACATCCTTTTCTTCACAGATCTTGGTAAGTGTCACTGGCTCAAGGTACACAGAATACCCAGGGTTGGAAGGTTAGCCCGTGGAAAAGCTATTGTAAATTTGCTTCAACTTGAACGTGATGAACATATTGAAGCTTATGTGACAGCTCGTGATTTCGATTTACCGCACTTTGTGACTATTGTGACCAAGAATGGGATCATCAAAAAGACAGAACTTGCAGCATACTCTCATCCCCGAGTTGGTGGTATCATAGCAATTAAACTCATTGAAGGTGACGAGTTGATTGATGCACAAATTACTGAGGGTAACAATGATATAATTCTCGCGACAAAGAAAGGTTTTAGCAATAGGTTCCACGAAACTGACGTACGTCCCCAGGGTAGAAATTCTCAGGGCGTGATCGGCATACGATTGCGTGGTGATGATGAAGTCGTTTCCATGGTGGTGGTAAAAAGAGAAGGAACACTACTCTCCATAAGTGAAAATGGATATGGAAAACGCACACCTATTGCTGACTATCGCGCTACAAAGCGAGGAAGTATGGGTGTCATAACCATGAAGACAACAGCGCGAAATGGCTATCTTGTAAGTGTGAAAGAAGTCGTAGATGATGATGATCTTATTATCATTACCAACTCTGGCAAAGTTATCAGACAGCATGTAGGCAGCATTTCCATAATAAGTAGGAATACTCAGGGAATGCGCCTTATCACTTTGAATGAAGGTGATAAAGTCACCGATGTGACTCGTGTCGCACATGAAGAAGAAGAAATTGAAATTGATGAAGAAATGAGTGAAAATCTTAACGAAAAAGACATCAACGATAGCGAAGAAACTGAAGAATAGGATGAAGAGTAGCATGTATAAAATATTTATTCTTTGTTGTTTCATGCTTTTTTTCAACGCATGTGCTCCAAAGATCATACCCATTAGAACTCATAATGTCAAAATTCAGGAATCCTATGCAGTTATAAGTAAAAAGGACTATGATATTGCAATCGAACCCGCAAGCTGGAATGATCCACCCTCTAATCTCGAAACCTATTTCATGGTATTTCATGTGATATTGCGGAATAAGACAAATAGGATGATGGATATTTCCAAAAGTTCTTTTGCACTTCTTGATGATAAAGGCGAACAATATGCAATCTTTGGACCCCAAGAGGTTGTGAAGATCATGTATGGAGATAATCAGTACTTTGATCTCAATTACTTTATGAATTTTGATGATAACAACAAAGAAGAATTAAGAGAAGAATATGAAATTCGGCTCGAAGGTATCAGGAACATTATGCTTAAAGCTTTTCAATACGAACCTATCCGTCCTCAAGCACAGGAAAGTGGTTACTTGTTCTTTGAGCGAGTGGATTTCAAAAAGCAAGCTGTCCTCAAGATCTTCTATAATGAAGATGTAATGGAATTTCTGATAACTAAATAAGTATGAATCCTTCAAAGCTTATAATTAAAAAACGTGATAACCATTCTCTTACTCGAAAAGAAATCCATTATTTCATCTCAGAATATATTAAAAACAGTAAAGTTACTGATTATCAGATGTCCGCAATGCTTATGGCGATCGTTTTTAATGGTATGAGCGAAGAGGAGGTATACTATCTAACAGATGAATATATCAAATCGGGGATAAGCATAGTTTTTACAAATCAAGATGGAAAATATATAGACAAACACAGCACAGGCGGTGTGGGAGATAAAATATCGCTGATCCTTGCACCTATCGCAGCTGAATGTGGCGTAAAAGTTCCGATGATTTCTGGTAGAGGACTTGGCCATACTGGCGGCACACTCGATAAACTTGAATCAATACCAGGATTTATCACACAGATCTCGATAGAACGATTCAAAACTATCATTAAAGAAAATGGCTATGCAATCATTAGCCAATCAGATAAGATCGTTCCAGCAGACAGAAAAATCTATGCACTAAGAGATGTAACGGGCACAGTTGAGAGTATTCCGCTCATCACTGCGAGTATCATGAGCAAGAAGATCGCATCTGGTATAGATGGGCTGGTGATAGACCTCAAAGTTGGGCATGGCGCTTTTATAGGTACTATGAAACGTGCTAAAGAATTGGCGTATATGCTTACTTATGTTGCAAAAAAATTCAATAAAAAAATCCGTATTAATTATACTGATATGGACACACCTCTTGGAATGTATATTGGTAATGGTCTTGAAGTAATAGAATCAATTGAATTCTTAAAAGGTAATATGGCATCTGATCTGAAAGAAATAACGTACAGGTTGGTAGAAGACATGTTGCTAATGACAGATGTTGTAAAAGATAGAAATCACGCTTCTCAATTGATCGATAAGGCAATCTCTTCAGGAAAAGCACTCAGGCGATTTCAAAAATTTATCGAATTACAAAAGGGAAATCCATCGGTGATTGATGATTATTCGATCCTTCCACAATCAAAACACAAATTAGTTATTAATGCCAAAGAATCCGGATACATTAAGAAAATTTTGAGTCGAGACATCGGTTATGCCCTAATAGATGTGAGAGCTGGACGCAAGAAAATGGATGATGATCTTGATTATGCTTCTGGACTTAAACTTTTTAAAACAGAAGGAGATCAGGTCCAGAAAGGAGAGCCAATTGCAGAACTCTACTATGATAATGATATGGGAGAGAAGGCAGCGAAAGATATTTTGAGAAGCTTTATTATCACAAATCACAAAGTAAAAGTAGAAAGCAGGATTTTAGGTTCATTTAACCAGTAGGGAAGAAAACTCTCTAAATTAACCGAAACCTTTGAAAAACGATGATATTCATTAACCATGATGAATTTTGTTAAACTTGACACAAATTTATCACCCGAAAATTTCGTAAATTCATATAAATAAAGACACTTATACGTGTAAATAATACGGAGGTTCTCGATGCCTATTGTACCTAAACAGAAAAGGTCAAAATCAAAAGGCCGTAAGCGTCGAACTCATTATAAAGCTAAGGCAGAGCCCTTGATCAAGTGCTCAAACTGTGGTGAGACCATGCGTCCCCATTATGCTTGTCCACATTGTGGTTTTTACAGAGGAAAGAAAGTAATAACTATTTCCGAATAATATATGAGAATTGCAGTTGATGCATTCGGGAGTGATAAAGCTCCTTTTCCAGAAGTCGAGGGAGCCGTTAATGCTATTAATTACAAATGCTGCTCGAAAATTTTCCTTGTCGGCAAAAGCGACTTACTTGAGAACGAACTGGAAAAGTACTATTACCCAAAAGGTACTATCACTGTAGTCGATGCTCCTGATGTAATCGATCCTTCTGAAAAACCCGTTGCTGAACTCAAGAAGAAGCCGAATTCTTCACTTATGAAAGCACTTTCAATAGTTAAAGAACATGAAGCAGATGCCCTGGTAAGCGCTGGATCAACAGGTGCTGTGATGGCTGCTTCTTTATTATATTTCGGACGTATTAAGGGAGTTCTCAGACCTGCTCTCGCAATTTCATTACCGACTCAGAAAGAACCCGAAATTTTACTTGATGTCGGTGCAAATGTGGACTGTAATGCTGATAATCTTATTCAATTTGCAGAAATGGGAAGTATCTATTCCGCATACTTCCAGAAAAAGAAAAATCCCCGGGTTGCTTTGATCAATATCGGTGAAGAAAGAAAAAAGGGAAATGAAGTTACAATCGAAGCACATGCTCGTCTTGAGAAAATGAAAAATCTCAATTTTATTGGTAACATTGAAGGCAAAGATATTCTTAAAGGTATTGCCGATGTCATTATTTCGGATGGCTTTATTGGTAACATCATTCTCAAGACTGTTGAAGGAGTAGCATTTTCATTATTCGGAATATTGAAGCAGTATTTTGAAGAAGATTGGATAGCAAAGATTGGTGCTGTCTTATCTTATCCTGCTTACAGATATTTAAAGAAAAAGTTAGATTATTCTGAATACGGAGGAGGATTCCTCCTTGGAGTCAATGAAATCACTATTATCGCTCATGGTAGATCCAATGCAAAAGCGATCTCCAATGCCATTAAATTTGCAAGTTTTTCGAAAAAATCACAATTTTTGAGTCATATCAAGGATTATTACAAACATAAAATGGAGTCGTAACATGAGTGAACATAGAGTTAAGATCGACAGTATAGCAAAAGCGACACCTGAAAAGGTCCTTTCTAATGCTGATCTTGAGAAGATCGTTGATACCTCAGATGAATGGATCAGAACTCGTACCGGTATGGTCGAGCGTAGAATTTCTAATGAAAATACCGCTGCATCTGATCTCGTATATGAAGCAGCTGAGAAAGCGTTGAAAAAATCTTCCATCAAAGCCCGTGATATCGATCTGATAGTTATCGCTACTGTGACGGGTGACCATCCTTTTCCATCTACTGCATGTATTGTGCAAAGTAAACTTGGCATTCATGGTTGTCCCGCGTTTGATATCTCAGCTGGTTGTTCAGGTTTTATATATGCAATAACAATTGCTAAACAGTTTTTACAAAATGGTTTTGTTCATAATGTGCTTGTAGCTGGCGTGGAAATCCTCACCAAGATCACAAATTGGAAAGACAGAGGAACTTGTGTGCTATTCGGTGATGGAGCAGGAGCTGCAATCCTGACAGAAGCTCATAAAGGTGAAATCTCCGAAATCATCGACACATTCATTTCTGCTGATGGTAAATATGGAAATCTTTTAATTCAGGAAGCTGGTGGTTCGCGCATGCCAGCATCGAAAGAAACAGTTGAAAAAAATCTACATACTGTCTACATGGAAGGAAATAAGATCTTTAAAATCGCCGTAAAATCAATGGGAGATGCAGCCGATATAATACTAACTAGAAATGGCTTTACAGGTGAAGATCTTGATTGGCTCGTCCCTCATCAAGCTAATCTTCGCATTATTGATGCAACAGCCAAACGACTGAGGCTTCTTCCTCAGCAGGTAATTATTAACATCGAAAAATATGGAAATACCTCTTCAGCAAGTATTCCCCTTGCTTTTGCAGAAGCAGTTGAAGACGGTCGAATACGTCGTGGTGACCTCATCGTGCTTGATGCATTCGGCGCTGGTCTCACCTGGGGTAGTGTACTCTTGAGGTATTAATGCCGAAAAAAAACTTTGCCTTTGTTTTTCCAGGTCAAGGCGCACAATATGTGGGTATGGCAAAAGATTTTTATGATCTACCGGAATACCGTCACTTTTTTGAAGAATCAAATGAAAAGCTCGGCCTTAATCTCACAAGTATCATGTTTGATGGCCCCCTAGAAAAACTAAAACAGACTCAGTTTACTCAACCCGCGATTTTACTTCATAGCATAATTGCGCATGAATATTTTAGACAGCACATTCAAATCATACCTGCTTTTACTGCAGGTCATTCACTTGGAGAATTTACAGCTCTTGTTGCTTCTGGTGCTCTCAACTGGCAGGATGCATTATACCTCGTGCATAAACGCGGCACATTTATGATCGAAGCAAGTCAGGGAACTCCTTACAAGATGGCTGCTATTCTTGGTTTGGATGGAATTTCTATTCGCAATATTTGTGATGATATAGATGGCGTGGTAGTTGCAGCAAACTTCAATACTCCAGTTCAAACTGTTATTAGTGGGGAGGAAAAAGCTGTTGATATGGCGATGGAAGAATGCAAGAACGCTGGTGCAAAGAGAATAGTAGAACTTATTGTGGGTGGTGCTTTTCACTCACCACTCATTCAACGATCTGCTGAATGGCTTCATAAAGAAATGCTGAAAATTGATTTTTCGGATACGATTATTCCTGTTGTAGCTAATTATACCGCACAACCTGAAACCAAAAAATCCGAAATTATTGACAATTTAACTCAGCAAATTATTTCTCCAGTTCAGTGGGTAAGATCGGTTGAATATATGATTGAGAATGGTGTTGATACTTTTATTGAATTTGGACCGGGTCAAGTTGTATCCGGGATGGTCAAAGCCATCTGCAGAAACACACATCGGTATCACATCAATACTCTTGAAGATGCAGAAAAAGTCATTACTGCATTAAAAGCCCTGTAAGGAGTTCGTATATGTTTGAATTCAAAGACAAAGTTGTAGTAGTGACTGGAAGTGCAAGAGGAATAGGAAAGAGTATTGCTGAACATTTTGCTGAAAAGGAAGCACAAATCATCATCATAGACATACGCGAAGATGCTATCAATGAAACTGTGCATGAGATGACTTCAAAAGGTTTCAAAGCAGTAGGAACAAAATGTGATATCACTTCTGAAGAAGAAGTGACTAAACTGATGAAAGATGTTTACGAGCGTTTCGGCTCGATAGATATCCTTGTTAATAATGCTGGAATTACTGCTGATACACTTCTGATCAGGATGAGTAAAAATGACTGGGATAATGTTCTGAATGTTAACCTTACTGGCACTTTTATCTGTACACAAAAAGTAGCAAAATATATGATGAAACAGCGCTCGGGAAAGATCGTTAACCTCTCTTCTGTGATCGGGTTTATTGGCAATTTCGGGCAAGCAAATTATGCTGCAACAAAAGGTGGGATCATAGCATTTACAAAATCAGTAGCGAAAGAATTGGCCTCACGAAATATTAATGTAAATGCTATTGCTCCGGGATTTATTAAGAGCGAAATGACAGACAAACTTTCTGAAGAAATACAGCAAAAATATCTTGAAAATATTCCAATGAAGCGTTTTGGCACTCCAGAAGATGTTGCGAAATTGGCACTTTTTTTATGCAGCACATATGCAGATTACATAACTGGACAAACGATAATAATAGATGGTGGAATGATATAATACGAAACCTAAATCAAAGGAGAAGACAATGGACGAAAGCATCAAAGAAAAAGTAAAAGGCATCATTGCCTCTCAATTAGGTGCGACTGAAGACGAGATCACAGTTGAAGCACGCTTTATCGAAGATCTTGGAGCAGATTCACTCGATACTGTTGAATTGATTATGCAATTCGAAGAAGAATTCGATATCGAAATCCCTGATGAAGATGCAGAAAAACTAACAACCGTCGGCACAGCACTTGAATATCTTGAAAAGAAATTAGCTGAATAATCCATAACCCCACATACTTCAATGAGTGTGTGGGGTGCATTCCATCTATTTAAAGAAAGGACACTCATCTATGAAAGTGAAAAGAGTGGTTGTTACAGGATTAGGCACTATAAATCCACTTGGCTTGAATGTCGAGGATACATGGAAAGAATTATGTGCTGGTAAGTCCGGTGTGGAACTTGTTACTCATATCAATACAGATGATCTTCCTGTAAAGATCGCAGGACAGGTTAAGGGATTCGATGTGCTCGATTATATTGATCTTAAAGAAGCAAAAAGGATGGATCAATACTGTCATTATGCAATCGCCTCAGCTGTTCAAGCAATGGAAAACTCAGGTATTCAAGACAATATAGATCCTGATAAACTTGGCGTCATCACAGGAACAGGTATTGGGGGTATGCAAACCTTCGAAAGCCAAACTCAGATATTTCTGGAAAAAGGTCCAAGAAGAACAAGTCCACTTTTCATTCCTATGATGATATCCAATATTGCTGCAGGACAGATCGCAATTCGTTTTTCTGCTAAATGTATCAACTTTAATGTTACTTCTGCTTGTACTTCCAGTGCAAATGCGATCGGTGAGGCATATCGAGGTATTAAGTACGGTGCTGCAGATGCAGTTATCGCAGTTGGTTCCGAAGCTGCTATTACCAGATTAACACTCGCCGGATTTTCAATAATGAGAGCTCTCTCTACCCGCAATGATTCTCCTCACACAGCCAGTAGACCTTTCGATAAAGAACGTGATGGATTTGTTCTCTCTGAAGGCGCTGCTGCTCTTATACTTGAAGAGTATGAACATGCAAAAGCTCGGGGAGCACATATTTATGCTGAATTAGTTGGCTATGGAGCGACCTGTGATGCATTTCACATCACGATGCCTGCTCCTGGAGGAGAAGGTGGAGCCCACGCTATGAGAAACGCAATCGAGGATGCAGGAATCACTCCAGAAGATATACAATATATCAATGCGCACGGCACTTCTACACCTCTTAATGATAGTAGCGAGACGGCAGCAATTAAATCTGTATTTGGTGACTATGCGTACACGCTAAAAGTAAATTCAAGTAAATCGATGATAGGTCATGCGCTTGGAGCTGCCGGAGCTTTGGAATCTATGATTCTAATTAAATCACTCCAAGATCAGATGATCCATCCTACTATAAATCTCACAACTCCAGATCCGGAATGTGATCTGGATTATAATCCTGAAAAAACAATCCCACTCGAAATTGAATATGGTATTTCAAATTCCTTTGGATTTGGAGGGACATAACGCATCATTAGTTTTCAAGCGATATGATACATGAGAGTGAAATTGCTCAACTTCTTTCTCAGATTGATTCCAAGAAGATCGAAAAATGGAGGAAATCCCTCGATCTTTTAGAAAACAGGATAAACTATTTTTTTAAAAATAGAGCATTGCTCGAAGCAGCTCTCATTCATAAATCTGCTTATTTCGAGGATTCAGAACAATCAATCGCTGAACGGCTCGAATTTCTTGGAGATTCTGTACTGGAGCTGGCTATTACAGAATTTCTTTTTAAAAAATTTCGAAAAGAAAATGAAGGATTTCTTACAAAAAAGAGATCAAAGATCATTAGTAAAGTCTATCTGAATAAAAAGGCACGGGAAATAGGTCTAGCAAAATATATCCTTGTAAATGAAGATGAAATAAAACTTTCCAGACAGAAACAATCTTCTCTGACCGCCGATACTATGGAATCCCTTTTTGGAGCAATATTTCTAGATAGCTCATTTCAGGAAGCCAAATATGTTATTCAAAACATCACCCTCTCCAATCTCGAGGTGCTGCTTGAGCACAAGGATCTGCAGAATTATAAGAGTCTATTGCAGGAATTTACTCACTCTCATTACGGACTTAATCCTGAATACGATACTATTAAAGAAAGTGGTCCTGAACATCAGAAGAAATTTTATGTACGAGTAAAAGTAGGAGATATCCATTCATCAAGGGGAAGCGGAAAATCTAAGAAATCAGCTGAACAGAAAGCTGCACATAATCTTCTGAAAAGACTCGAAGTAAAACAATCTAAATGAACGTGATCGCACTACTCCTCATCATTATAGCTGCTATTCTTATTTTCATATATTATAGACATACGAATCCACCAATTTCGTCACCATTAAAATGGCTGCTCGGATCGTTACGATTTTTATTCTTCGTTATAGTAATTCTACTCATTTTTTCTCCAACACTCCGCTTCTCGACCACTCAAAAAATAGAACCAGTCAGAATTATTGCGATAGATTCAAGTGCCAGTATGGGACAACTGCTAAATACATCAGAAACTAAATCCAAGAGGGCATCTACATGGCTTGATTCGATCACTAACTACTTTGATGACCAAGGAATCAATTATCAGTCTGTTTCATTTACTAATGGATTAACCAAAGACTCAACAAAGACAGACATTATTCTCAGCCTCGATGAAATTTCTAAATCTGATATCTATTCAAATATTAGCAATATCATACTTATTTCTGATGGATTACACCACAATATCAATAATTTTATTCTGCTCGATAACTATACTATTCCAGTTTTCCCGGTATTATTGGGCAAGTACGAAGAGCAGCCAGATATTATTCTTGAAGAAGTTACGGTGAATAATCCAGTATATCTTGATACAAAAACAGAAATTCGTATTACAATCAGGGGTATTCCCGAGAATGAAACATTTGAGATAACTCTTTTAGAAAATAATGAAACATTACTAACGAGATTAATAAAGAATGAAGGTAATCAGAAAAATTACACTTTAGAATTTACTCCAAGAAAAATTGGTTACCGGCAACTTACTGCACGCATATCAGTCGATAATTTACGAGAAGAAAATGTACTAAATAATCAGAAGAATTTTCTTCTGAATGTGGTTAAGAACAAAGCAAAAATCACACTAATTACTTCTTCGCCAAATTTCGATATCGCTTTTATCCATAGAGCTTTGCAAAAGAATGATAGATATGAATTGATATTTATCGATAGAAGAAAAAATGGCTATTATCATCAGAACCAACCCGTACAACTTGGGGAGATTATAACCACGAGTGATGTGCTTGTTCTGAACAATCTTGATGCTTTCGACTTTGATGCTGAAATTTATCGTATTATTGAGAATTTTATGGCAAGAGGGGGAAATATATTCTACAGTGGTAAGATAGATAAGCAACTGGCATCACTTCTTCCTTTACAAACAAGTCGATTCAAAGATACGATAGAGTCAACGATTCTGGAAACTGCTGCAATGAATAATTATAAATCCTTCTCAATTCAATCATTAACAACTCAATCTGGCTTCTGGAATGCACTCCCACCCATTACAACATATTTTTATACCCCTAAACCTCAGGCTGAAGTTATCGCTAAAGCAGACATAGCTTCAGAAAATCCAGTTATCGCATTTGCGAAATATCTGCAAGGACATGTCCTTCAGTTTTCGGGATATGGATTTTATAAATGGAAAATGTGGCAAAAATCAGAACAGCAATGGTTTGATGGTTTGATTCTAAATATTATACAGTGGCTTCTGAATGCTGATGTATCCCAGCGATTTATTTGTTCCACAAATAAGTTATCATATCTTGAGGGGGAACAGGTTGAATTTTCTGCTTACCTATTTGATGAAAAAATGAATACAGTCAATAATCAGGATATTTTAGTTGAAATAATCAGACAAGATACAACTATTGAAAAAAAATATATGGTTGAAGAAAACGGGAAATATCAATTGAACATTAAAGATCTAATAGATGGCTCCTATGCCTATAAAGCAGAAACAACTCTGGGGCAGAGACTATATCAGTTTAAAGGAGAATTCCTCATTGAGGATAGAACACTGGAGCAAAGCACCCGGGGTATTCAAAAATCCTATCTTGAATTTATCGCTTCGAAAACAGGAGGTTCAATTATCAATAATGTCCAGGAATTATCAAATCTGGATAAAATTCGACAGGAATCAATTGAATTTACATCAACGATAGATTTTGAACTCTGGAAGCAATGGTATCTTCCCATTTTTGCTTTATTACTTCTTGTGATTGAACTTATAATCAGAAAAAAGAAAGGACTCTTATGATAGAATGCCAATATTCAGAAGCTGTAGCAAGAATGAACAGACCTTCACGATTAGCTCTTGCGCTTAGTAAATCACAAGAAGGTCCTGCTAACATTATCACATTAGGATGGTTCATGAGAACATCGATAAAACCGCCAATGTTCGCAATTTCTGTTGGTCTTACTCGATATTCACATGAGCTACTTGCTGAAAACCGTAATTTTGTACTTGCAATACCATCAACTAATATGGCTGAAATAACAATGAAATGCGGAATACATAGCGGGCGTGAAATTAATAAAATTAAAGCATTTAAAATAAAAATTCGAAAAGGTAAACTAACCGACATTCCATTGCTAGCAGATGCTGTTGCAAATTTCGAATGCAAAACAATCACTCAGGTAAGAAGTGGTGATCATACTATCTTTGTAGGTGAAGTAAAATATTCATGGCAAAATCAGGATGAAGGTTTGGAACAATTGCTATCCATTCCCATGAATGACAGCAGGTTTGAAGAACTGATGCGCAAAGGTGGCTACTCTTTTGGAATTATAAAAGGAAAAAAATAATATGATCCTTACATATCAAGGGAAAAAACCAACTATTGGAGAGAGTGTATTTATTGCTGAGGGTGCAAAAGTAATTGCTGATGTAACGCTTGGAGATAATGTAAGTATCTGGTTTAATGCGATTGTGCGCGGTGATGTGAATTATATCAAGATCGGTAAAAATACAAATATTCAGGATAATTCTGTTCTGCATGTTACTACTGCAACTGCTCCATTGAATATTGGAAAAAATGTAACAGTTGGTCATAACGTCATCCTTCACGGTTGTACAATTGAGGATAATTGCCTTATTGGAAGCGGTGCGATCATCTGGGATGGCGCAGTGATCGGCGAAGGATCAATAGTAGGAGCAGGTGCAATTGTCCTTGCAGGTTTCAAAGCACCTCCACGTTCTCTGATACTTGGCTCTCCGGCTTCTATCAAAAAACAAGTGTCAGATGAGCAATATGAAATGGTCAAAGCTTCAGCAGAACATTATGTACATTACGCAAAAAATTATATGAATAAATAATAGAGGTTTTTATGGAAAAATATACAGTTGGAATAATCGGTGGGGGACCTGGAGGGTATACCGCAGCCATTCGTCTGCAACAATACGGCATTGATACGGTAGTTTTTGAGAAAGAACGTATTGGAGGAGTATGTTTGAACTGGGGATGTATTCCCACTAAAGCATTGGTTAAAGTTTCTGATCTTTATGATGAGCTTCACCATGTTGAACAATTTGGATTATCAATTGAAAATCCAACATATGATTATTCGAAAATATTCAAACGAAAGAATCAGGTTGTTGAGAAACTGGTTTCAGGTCTAGAATTTCTTTTCAAAAAAAGACAGATTCCTGTTATTAACGAGCAAGTGATATCTTTAGAAAAAGGTGAAAACAGTTACTTGATAAGAACTGGCAACGAGTCCTATGAAACACATTACGTTATCATCGCTACTGGCTCACAACCTAAGGAACTTCCTTCCTGCAGGATAGATGGAGAACATATTCTTTCTTCTAAAGATGTTCTGAAAATTGAGTCATTGCCTGATCGGTTAATTGTTGTTGGTGGAGGAGTTATTGGGTGCGAATTTGCTTCGATATTTTCTCAACTTGGAGTAGAGGTTCATATCGTTGAATTTCTTCCACAACTTGTGAGTACTGAAGATAGTGAAATTTCCAAGCGTCTTGCAATGGTATTTAAGAAAAAGGGAATCAAGCTTCATCTCAATACTGGTTTAGAGAAATGGAAATATGAAAACAATGAAATAAAAGTAATCCTTTCGACTGGTGTTGAATTAACAACAGATAGGATACTTTTAAGCGTTGGTCGTAAACCGAATTTTGATATAACATGCAATAATTTTGAATTATATAAAGAAAAAGAAGCAATAGCTATTGATGGCATAATGGAAACAAATCAGCACAACTTATTCGCAATAGGAGATGTGACTGGAAAAATGCTGCTTGCCCACACTGCAAGTAAACAGGGTCTTTTTGCTGCAGAAGTAATACAACAAAGGATTAAGGGCAGTAAAGCTTCTCCCGATACAATTTTATATGAGAATATTCCTCGATGTACGTTTACTAATCCTGAGATCGGTTCGGTGGGTCTTTCTGAAGTACAAGCAAAAGAACGATTCGGAGACATTCTTGTTGGAAGATTCCCTTTTACTGCTAATGGTAAAGCACTTGGTTTAGGCGTAACTATCGGATTTGTTAAAACAATCGCTGATGCTATGACAAAAACAATAGTCGGGATGCATATTCTCGGTCCTCAAGCAACAGAACTTATTGCAGAAGGTGGAATCATTGTGCAATCGGGCATGACAATAGATGAAGCACTTAAGGTCGTTTATGCTCACCCAACTCTCTCTGAAGCAGTAGCGGAATCAATTGAAGATTTGGAAAAAATGTCGATACATAGTATGTAAGTTCATGCATACCCCCCAAAATTTTTAGGGCATGGCACTTTTTCATTATTACACAAAAACAACCTAATACTAACAAAAGATGAGGGATGGTGCATATCGCCGCAAAGTACTAGCATAACAATGAATCACAAAGTATGGGAGACCCTTCTCCGCCAGACG
>DRBZ01000017.1 GCA_011043895.1 Candidatus Cloacimonadota bacterium | reverse complement strand
TCATATACTTCAAGTAATGAAGCCCTACCATCAAACGTACTGACTTCGCAGGACGACCCATGTCCTCTGAATACAATGTCTTAAATGACTCATGTAAATCTTCTAAGTCTATACTGCTCGCTAAACGGCAAAGCGGATGGGCTAAATCAAGTAAATTTGATAATCTATATTTAAATAAATTTGGCTCTGATATCTCTTTTTTTATCATCGTAAACTCTCAGCTTTTTGCGCGTTAATGCACCTTTTTTGGGAGTTTTGTACCTACACAAATACTCGTAGTCAAGTTATTCGTCAGCATTTGAGATGTTTTTCAGGGGAGATTATTTAGATAATACGTTCCGTTGTGTTGTGGACTCCTTTTTGGACTACATTGTCTACGCCAATGTTAAATCGACGCAGTCGATTTACTCCATATCCTTATCTTTACAAAATTTATTCCTAAAATTAATTTTTATGATTTTCGTGTATTTCGTGGTTACATTTTTTCTACGATCACTTAAAACTTCACCTCAATCCTCACTGCATATTCCACATCAGGAAGGGTCTTCACTTCATTTTTTTGTGAAAAATACCGGGCATAGGTTATTAAGTTTACATTCTGGAGTATATTGTAATTACATTGCCCCATATACATCAGCATTTGCTCATTGCCACCTACATCACTTCCAATTGTGTGAATAGAGACATTTAGAAGATCATTAATGAGATATTGAAACGAGATAAAGAGATTGTGCTTTCCCCATTCATTGTTGATGTTGCTGTTTTTGTAATAATATTCAGTTCTGAAAATATAGGTGTTTGCAATGGAATAATCCAGCCCGAACATTCCTTCAAAATATTTCTTTTCAAAATTATCCATGAAGTGTTCAATAAGCTCCCCATATATGCCAAAAAACGCATCTCCTTTGAAAGAAAATCCTGTAATTACTTCTTTGTTCCTATGTTTATAGATAGCATTTGCCGCAAAGTCGAAATCCCACATATTATGATATATTCTGAAAGCTGAAGAATACTCATGATGCTTTCTTGGAAATTCAGTGATAAGATCCATTCCAGATAGGAAGGAAAAGGGAATTTTAATGGCAGTCACATCACTTCCATGTCGTCTGAAATTAATATCTGCGACATCTACGGTTGAGAATACATCAATGGGAGAAAATATGAATGCTTTACCAAAATTGATGATCTGTCTTCCCAGCATAATATCAGCAAACGGCAAATATACAGAGAGATATAACTTGCGAATATCAAGCAAAACAGGTGTATTCCCCTGCACAAAGAGCGGATAAAATGGTGAGGATAGAGAATCTCCTTCCTCAATCAACTGGCTGAATTGGTCTGCTGTATATCCAAGAGGAATCAAGAGATCAATATTTCCTTCAAATTTGCCATAATGTTTATTGCTGTTATGGAATTTCAAACTAACTGTATTCATCCCACCGATCTTAAGTGAATCATCTGTAGAATTATTCAAAAAATGAAATGCAGCAATATCAACATAGTTAGAACCCCAGAGTTTAATACCAGTTTGTTCACTCGCTGCAAAAAGCCGAATTGTTGCAAGCAGCAATAACGACATACTCAATAATTTTTTCATATCGACCCTAACGCTGCAGATATCTCAAGCTGAACATATCATCCGGCAGGTCAATATCAAACGCAATATCTTCTAATTCAAAGACTGTTTTGCTGTTCCTTCTCAGTTTATTCACCATTTCTGATTTCACAGGGAATATACGCTCTCCAAACTTTCTGATCTGTAGTACGTTCATCTCTTTAAGCAGACGTCCAGATTTTGCATACATTTCCTCTTTCCAGGGAATATATCTTTCCTTATCAACCCACATTTTCCTGGAATAATACGGTACATCCTTAACCTTTGCTTCAAGTGTAAGTACCCAGCACGGATTGCCATTTAGCGTATCCTGTCCTGTTATTTGAACATCATATTTTTCTGATATTTTATTAGCTTCCAGGGCATCCTCATAGGAGAAATCACTTCCCATCATACCCTCTTTGAGCATGTGACCTGAGATCTTTACAACCTCTTCCTCACTTGGAAAGTATATCCAGAGTTCGTCGTCAAGCATAAGATATTTGGTCCCATAATCTTCGGGATTTATAAATTCTACCAATGCTTTATGTCCTTTGCTTTTTGCCTGAGCACACAGCTCCTTGGTTCGGATTTGATCATCGATATGAATGGTCATTTTACCCGTATATTGGATAGTTTTATAAAACTCATTTTCATCTATTTTTTGCATAATTTCAATTCCTGTGAGAACTCGATTTTGTCCTAATAGATAATTAGAGAGAAGTAGTAAAATTAAAATCGCTATAGTTTTTTTCATTTTGGCTCCTTACACACTCTTTAGTGAATCAACAATTTTCATTTTTTCTGCTCGTCGTGACGGGAAAAATGACACGATAGTTGATGTTACGGTTCCGAGTAAAATTGCTATGACAATACTCAGCAAATTCAACCGTAGGTAAATTACATTACTCATCGGAAAATTTATCGATTCCATCATACCAGAAAAATCAATGCCATGAAAATGCAGAATTGTAACTATTCCAAGCCCGATAAGAGAACCAACCACGCTACCAACGAAACCAAGCAGCATTCCTTCATTCATAAACATAGTTAACACCTGCCCATTCGTGAAACCCATTGATTTGATGATGCCAATCTCTTTTCTTCGTTCCAGCACAACCATCATCATAATATTTGCAATGATGAACGCACCAAGGAATGCGATGACAATATAGATCCAGTTATAAATACTGTTCGCCATTTTTACATAATTTGCATACACTCCTATCTTGGTCCACGGTGACACCTGCACATCATAATCTGAGAGCTTTTCAGTGATCATCTGAGCAATTACGTCTGAGTTATGATAATTCTTAAGCATGATTACGATTTGCTGTGCCTGACCTAGCATTCGGAGGAGTTCCTGAGCACCGGCAAGAGGAAGCTGGAATATCATTTCATCATACATACTCAGTCCTGTTTCAAAGAGACCAACAATCTTAAATTTTTTTAGATGAAGCGCATAATCGCTTCCCCGTGTCATCACTGGTATCTCATCCCCTATCCTATAATTAAGATCTTCGGCAAGTTTCTTACCCACTATAGCTTCATCTTCATTCTGAATATATCGTCCGCCAGGCAATAAGGATTTATTGAGCATGAGAAGTTCTTTTTCTTGTTCGGGATCACCTGCGTATGCAATTGTTTGCTTATTATTTCCATCATGGCTGAGTAGTACACCGAATACAATTCTCTGGCTTATTGATTTTATGTACTTTTGAATATTCTCATCTTGCTTGATAAGTTTAATTATTTCATTCGGATTTGAAATATTATCTGTGACGGGAAAGAACTTCGCTCTTTCTTCAAATTCTTTGGTTGCAATTCTGATATGCCCTGTCTCATTCTTGGTATAATTGTGTACGAGATTATCAAGAAATCCCCCAATCATACCTTGCAGGAATACAATAAGCATAATGGAAAGCGTGACCGAAATCACTGCCAGAAGTGAACGACGCCTGTTCCTGCCAACATTACGAACTGCGAATTTTTGTATGAAAGACATGCACACCTCCTACACAAATCTCAATGCTTTAGTCACTTCCAACTTTGCAGCCATTCTTGAAGGAATATAACTTGCTGCCAAAGCAACAATCAAACCAAAAATAAAGGCAAAGACAATCGCACCAATATTCCATTCCCCATAAAGTGTTCCCCAGTATGGAATTCCTACATTCGAGAATTTTCCAAACTTTTCCAAAGGTATACCATGGATTACCAAATATATATTCACACCACAACCTAAAATCACTCCCATGAAACTTCCGATGAGTCCAATGTATATCCCTTCCCACAGAAATAGTTTGATAATTTCATTCCTCTTCATGCCCTGTGCTCTGAGTACACCAATCTCCCGGATGCGCTCATATACACTCATCAGCACCGAGTTAAAAATCCCAACCGCTGCAATTGCAAGTATCACCAGCATTAAAATCGATCCGAAGAATTGTTTCTGCTCGGTAATCTTCAAAAATCCACTAGCAAGTTCCATAAAGGTTTTAATTTCTAATTGGGGATATTTATTCTTCAAATGTTGGGCTAATTTATCTACATCCTGCGTAAATGTTTCATAATTCACTCTTCTTTCCATTGCTACATCTATCTCGGTAATTAGATTTTCAAGATCAAGAAACTCATCAGCTGTTTCATAGCTTATTAATATAACATTCGAATTAATGTTCGGATCGGTTGTGTTGAGAGTGCCAATTACGATGAATTCATCTGCATTTCTGCTTTCATATTTTGTTAAAGCATATAAGGTAATATAATCACCTATATTCACTCCCATCTCCTCGGCAAGATCTTTTCCAAGTATTATCTCATTTTCCTTAGAATCAGAGAAATAGTCACCATCTATATATTTTTCCAAATCGAATACCGTTCGATCTGTTTCCACATTGATAACCTGCCCCATTACCGGCATCGTATCCTCCCAGTTTGAGAGTTGCCCGAGAAATTGTGTGCGAGGTGTTACTCCGGTCACACGATCCTGTTTCTTTATGTAAGAAATGACATTTTCTGGAGTCGTAATTCCATATTTGAGTGGCAGTGATTCTTTTTCGTCATTGTATTCTTGTGTAGTTATTTTGATCGAGGAAGTACTTAATTCAATAAGATTATCAATGTTCGCTCTGTCCATACCCGACATCACAGAATTCATCATAATATAGATACCGAGTCCGACAGCGATAACCAGTGCAGAAAGAAAGGTGCGTCTTTTATTTCTGCGCACATTCCGCCATGCGATCTTACTCAGTGTTCCCATTGTTCTTCCTTTCGTCTTTCGCAATCTTTCCGTCACGAAGAATGATCACACGTTTTGCATGTTTTTCCACTAGACGATCATGTGTTGAGAAAATGAAAGTGGTATGTCTCTCCTCATTCATCTTTTGCATGACAGATATAATATCTTCTGACATTTCAGAATCAAGATTTGCGGTGGGTTCATCAGCCAACACAACAAGCGGATTCTTCACAAGGGCTCTTGCAATCGCAACACGTTGCTCCTGACCACCGGATAATTCTCGCGGAAACCGATCAGCCATATCAGCAAGCCCGACTATCTGGATAATCTTCATTGCTTTTTCATGGATCTCTTTTTTAGTGAACTTCTTTTCTATGATCAATGGGAGTTCTACATTTTCTCTTGTAGTCAGAACCGGAATGAGATTATATGATTGAAAAATGAATGAGATATTTTCCTTTCTGTAATACGTTTTCTCTTTATCGGACAGTGCGGTAAGATCATTTCCATTATACAAGACTTTCCCCTTTGTAGGAGTATCTATACAGCCAATGATGTTAAGTAAAGTTGATTTTCCACTTCCCGAAGGACCGACAATAGAGAGAAAATCTCCTTTTTCAATAATGAGATCTATTCCGCGAAGTGCTGGAATAATTTGATCGCCTTTTGTGTAATTTTTAATAACTCCTTGTAATTCGAGTAACGGCACTTAATCCTCCTGTGTGATAAAAAAATCTCGTATTAATTGTTCATCAGCGAGCGAGAGTGAACCTTTTTCAGCACCAATCATACGTTCAATAATTCTTTCAAATCCTTTGAAATGATTGATTAGAACACTCATATCCTTTTTTCCCTCTTCAATTTCTATGATCGTTGTAGTTAAATATCTGTTAATGTATCCTGAAAGTCCAATTATATACATGGCTACTTCATCTGGATATTCACAATCAAAATAGTGCTGATCGATACCTTCTTCGATTATTTGTGAAAGGATTGGAGCAAGGAAATCGATAGATCGTGTAACCATTTTTTGATGAAGTATCACGTTTTCATCTCTGGTAATTACTCTAATTAATTCAAGCATGAATTCTTTTCTCTCAAACTTAATTTGTCCAATCATGTTGAAGACCATATTAAATTTCTGTATTGGTGTAAACTCCTGGTTCTGTACTATAGGTTGAATTGCTTCTCTCATCTGTATGATAAGGCGTTCGACCACAGCATCGAGTAACTCATATTTTGATTTAAAATAATGATAGATCGTTCCTTTAGCGATACCGATTTGATCGATGATCTGGTTGATAGAAGTGTTATCAAATCCCTGAGTATAGAACAGATTTTGTGCCACATCGAGAATCTCGTTTTTTCGAGCTTCATGTTTCTTAACAATTCGAGTCATTATGAACCTTTCATTATTTATTTGACCGACCGTCGGTCATTTTTTATGAATGATATATTTTTTGTCAAATTTTTCTTTAATAAAATTCCTGATATTGTAAAAATGTGTTAGATAATTCGTCACGCCATCGAGCATCCTTTCTCCCTTTGGACTGCATTGACTAGGTCAATGCTAAATCAATACAGCTGATTTACTCCATATTCATCTTCTTTGGACTACATTGACTGAGTCAATTTAAAATCGACATAGTCGATTTACTCCATATTTATCCTTTTGGACTGCATTGACTATGTCAATGTGAAATCGACGTAGTCGATTTATTCCATAATATCATTTTATTTCACCTCTCCTTTCTTAATTTGTCTTATAATATTTTATTTTTTCAGATTCGTAAAATAATCTAAAATTCTATCAAGCATCCTTTCTCGTTGTGTTTGGGAAATCCTTTGCACCTTTGAGAACTCGATCCATTTCACGGGTTTGATGCCGCAGAATTTCAGCGTTTCATTGATCACAGTCCTCTTTATGGGTGTTCGTGCGTACCAGTTATAGAATATTTTTGGTGAATTCATCGTTGAAATAACCATAGCTGATTTCCCTTTAAGTTTTGGAACAGGCATCATACCTTTGAATGCATAGGTTTCCTTTTTCAGAAATATTGTATCAAAAAAATCCTTCAGAATTGCAGGCACTCCATCCCACCAGATCGGAAAAATAAACACAAGATGATCAGCTTCCTTTATCTTTGAAAGGTACCCCCCACTTTCGGATCGAGATACTCACCATCAGGATACTTCGCAAGCTCTTCACGGGTAAGAACCGAATTGAATCCTTCAGCATTTAAATCGATGAGTTCGTATTCATGTTCTGAATGAGTAAGCCCATCTATCGCTTATCAAGGATCGCTTTATTCAAGCTTCCTTCATGGGATGAGCATAGATAATAAGAACTTGTATGATTTTTTTCAATCGAGTTGACTTTGTATCACTTGCAAAAGTTTATCCGGCTCATCCGTACCGATACGAAATACACGTCCATTCGTCAGCTTGAGTTCAATGGCATCATACCCGGCAACATTATACATTTGTCCACCTGGTATAAGATGAATGCCAAATCCGTAATACCATTTATTTCTGACCTTTTCTGCAGATTTAATCATCCTAAATGGAATAATTCTTCTGATCAGTCCCGGTCCAAATGATGCACATACTCTTTCGGTATAAACTGTTATGGTCAAAGAATTAAATACATACAAAGCTATGACCATCAGTACAAATACTACAGCTCCGATCCAGTTGAAGCCAAATCTATACATAAGAAAGATCATAAATAAAAGTACAAAGATGATAATAAATATTAGTATCTTACTTCTCTGTGTGTGCTTATACAAATACATATTGTGATTCTCTTGTTTACTTACCCGATATGGTTACATCTTTTACATGCAGCCATGGATAGATAGCACTTCCGTAATTAATTCTTTCCTGTGAAATACCTTTGATGTTCTTAAGCAGTTCAATGAGATTACCTGCGATCATTGTCTCATTAAGCGGAGTTGACACTCTTCCATTTTCGATGAGGAAACTATTTTTGGCAACTCCAGAAAAATCTCCATTATCACTTGGATTACCTCCAGAGAATCTGCAGAGAAGAATACCTTTATCAATGGAGGAGATCATATCCTCATAGGATGTCTTACCAGGTTCCATTACATAGCATCCACCGCTGTTGAGTGCACGAGGTTTGCCGGTTTTGTTTGCTCCATTCTGAGAAAGTAAGAAAGATTTCAGCACACCTTTATCTATAATGGTCATATTTTGAGCTTCGTAGCCGTCAAGGGTAAAGAAGTAATTTTTTGCGATCTCCGGTGAGCGCGGATTTGCATGGAGCGTGAGTATCTCACTTGCGATCTTCTCATTCAGCTTGTCTTTGTAGGGAGAGCTGCCTGAGATCATCATATAATCCGAGAGCATGTTACTGATATAATAGACAAAGCTGGAAAGGCAGTCCGGTGTGATCACAACATCCCCTTCAATTTTACCTGGAAACGAACGTGTATGAATGGATTCGCTTGATTGTTTTAGTAACATATCGATCGTTGAGTAATCTTTCAGCGGTTTATCAAGTGATTTTGCATCAAAACCTGAGTGATTGAAGGACGATGCCTTTTCACCCTCTTTGGATGTAAACATCATACCAAAGGAATATACACCTCTATTTCCGGCGAAATCAACACCATTAGAATTTTGTATGATAATATTGGTTTGCGTAAAATCCATAATTGCCTGTTCAAGCATGGTTTTGGGATAGGTCTTATGGACATAGTCAATAAATTCTGCCAGTTTATCATACATGAGGTCCATATCTGGAGATTCTGGACCAGCGGTAAATTCTTTTGGAGATTGCTTCTCTGCGATATCATTCGCTTTATCCGGATAGGAAGATTGTGCGAATTCGATCACCTGCTCAACCGCAGCATCAATTGATGGGGTATCCTTTTTGTTTATTTTGATATCTCCTCGTTTATCTTCAATGATTGCTTTCAGAATAATGCTCGTATCAAAATTTGTTCTAAGAAGGGTCATCTCTCCTGCTTCGACATTAAGTTCATGTTTTTTACTGTGTTTCAGGTAGCATTGTGCTTTTTCTGCACCAACACGTTTCATTTTATCAATACAATAGGCAACGAGTTCTCTATCTGTTTGCATTATTTACCTCCTATCTTGACTTTACATTTCACTGCTGGTCCGCCCATTCCCACAGGTATCAACTGTTTCTTGCCACACATTCCTCCGCACGACCATGACATGTCATCAGATACCATGGAGATTGTGTTGAGCATATCAAATGCGATACCGGATATGGTCGTATCTTTAATACCTTTTCCGAGTTTGCCATTCTTTATTTCATATCCTTTTACAATACCAAACATGAATTCACTAGTGGAATCCGCCTGTCCGTTGGATGCCTGCATAAGGTAGAAGCCATCCTCGATTGATGCGATCATGTCTTCGAGTTTATCTTTCCCTGGTATGATTGCAGTATTTCTCATACGAATAATTGGTTCATCTGAGTACTGATAGGCACGCGCATTGCCAGTTGGTTCGACCCCAAAATGACGCGCTGATTCCTTATTGTGCATGAAGGTTTTGAGTACACCATCTTTGATGAGTACTGCATCCTCTGCTTTAGTGCCCTCATCATCAACAAAAACTGGAACAGGGCAAAGCACACCATGGGCATGATGAGCAAAATCAGTCATGGTTATAAGCGGACTTGCAACCTGTTTACCAAGATGATCTGCAGCAACTGAACCACCCATTACAATATCTGCTTCAACGGTATGACCTATCGCTTCATGAGAAAGGATACCAGCAAGTTCAGGTCCCAGAATACATTCATGGATACCAGCTTGTGCATACACTCCTTCTGCTTTCTTTTTGAGGTGTTCATATTGCTCATCGATCTTTTCATAAAGGTCTTCCGGTTTTTCGAATACATCCTCAAACTGACCAAATCCACCGAAAACCTCATACAGCTCAAAAGGCTGATTATCTTTTAGTAAGCTTAATGAAGTAATTATTATCGAGCGGGGAACAATAGAAAGCGAATGTGAATCCTCTGAATTTATGAATTGCTTTTCCATATCCAGCAACCTCAGCATAGTTGTTCGTGCAGATAGGTCTGGGTATTTTTGGAGAATATAATTATCTACATCCTTGAGAAATGTGATGAGTTGTTTCTGAGATAAGCGAGGTTTTTTTGTGGTAAAATCGTGTTCTGCCTGTCCAGGATAGCCAGGAAGTGGATCCTTATTTTTTCTCACCCTGTCATTTAAATAGAGTGCATTTTCTGTGGCAGCATTAATAACTGTCTGAACAGTTTCATCAGAAATAGTGGGATTTGATGAAAATCCCCAAACACCCCCTTTATACACTCTTGCAGAAACACCGCTTTCTGAACTTCGAGTATTAGAAAGCACATCACCATTGAGTACTGAGATGGATATATTTCTGTTCTCCTGAACTCTAACTTCAGTGTATTCTTTAAATAGTTGTTTGTATTTTTTCAGATCATATATTTGCATTACATCTCCTAACATTTCTTATTTTTTATTTTGCATTATAGTGATATTCTATCAGATCCTGAACAGTATCTTTTCGTTCTTAAACATTTTGATCATGAAATATATTAAAATTCCTGAGAAGACGATACTGCTAATTCCTGCAATGAGCACATTTCCCCAGGCTGAGGTTTTCATGAATACTGATTTGATGCCAACAACAGTGTTGACTATCGGAGTATAATACATCCAGGATGGGATAGTCTCTCCCATTGAGCTGGTGCCGATACTCACGATCAATACGAGCATATACAAGGGCATGACCAGTCCTGCCGCTTCCTTTGAATTTCTTGCATAGGTTGCACAGATCAGGACAAGTGAGACAAGAAGTACGGCTACTGGTATGAGTAATACTACTAACTGAATGATCTGTGTTGCATTCAGAACAAATTCTGACATCTCAGCAGACGAACGGAACAGATCTTTCAGGAAGTATCTGCCCGCGATCATTAAACCAATCACTGAACTAAGCGCACTTGCGAAAGAGGCACAAACCACTGCAAGAAGTTTGCCAATAATTATTGAAACACGACCAACCTGATTCACAAGCAATATAGCCAGCGTTCCCCTTTCTTTCTCGCCTGATACTGTATCGATACCCACCTGCATGGAGCTTACAAAAAGATAAAGAATTATAATGAATGGAAGCAATGTGCCAAATGCTTTACCAATCTCACTTCCTTTTTTTGCAAGATTGATCTCTTCTGAAGTGATGGTTTGATTATACGTGACTGGAGTAAGTATTTCTGTTGGAATGTTAAGAGTTTCCAGTCGCGAAGAGATCAAACTATCTGCCAATGAGCCGATTGCTTCTTGTGTTCGCCTGAATAAATAACTCGAATAATCTGATGCGCCATTAAAATAAATATGCACATCGAACGGCTGAATAGCTATATAGGCAAAATCCATATTCTCGGGGAAAGTGATCAGTAATTCAGCTTCTTTTTCTGCGATAAGATGTTTTGCCACTCCAATCTGCGATTCGGGTATCTCGTTGATCTTTGCATTGATCTTCTCTTCAATGATCGATCTGAATTCCTGATAGATGGGTGAATCTTTCTGATTTTCAACCATGAAGATGGTACCTCGGTATGAACGGATATCTGCCGAGCGTGATTTGCTGATCTTTCCCATCACAGTATATAAAAGAGGTAGCATGACAAGCGGGAGTACTACCATAAAGAAGACTGTTCTTTTATCAGTGAAGAGACGTTTTAATTCTTTTTTCAAGATGATATAAGCATCACTCAACATCTTGCACCTCCAGATATTTGAAGAACACATCTTCGAGATTGTTCGCCCTGTTTTCAGCAATTATCTCCTGCAAAGTTCCATCTTCCTTGATCAGTCCATCTATAAGGATACCAATCCTGTCACAGATTTGTTCTGCAACGCTCATGATGTGAGTTGAGATAAGTACAGTCTTGCCTTCTTTAGCATATTTGATGAGAAAATCAGTTACATTTTTTGCTGTAATGACATCAAGTCCATTAGTGGGTTCGTCAAAAATAATGATATCTGGATTATGAATAAGACTGATAGCGATCGATGTCTTCTGCTTCATACCAGTGGAGAGCTTATCGATCTTTTTATTTCTAAACTCCTCCATGTGCAGTTCTTTTACTAGGACTTCTTTCCGTTCTGCAATTGCTTTGGGAGTCATTTTGTTCAAACGTCCGAAATAATCCATCATATAATCCGGTGTGAAGAAGCCATCGAGTTTCATATCACTCGTAAAAAAACCAATAATCGAGCGAACTTGTTTATCGTCTTTAATTACATCATAATCATTAACAGTGATTGTTCCAGATGTTGGTTTGATAAGTGTTGAGATGCATCGGAGGGTTGTTGTTTTACCTGCACCATTTGGACCAAGCAATCCATAGATTTCACCCGGCTTGCATACAAAGCTAATTCCTTTGAGGGCTTCCTTGTATGAAACAGATCCCTTCTTCTTGTTTTCAAAGATCTTTTTCAGATCATGAATAATGATCATCAGACCTCCTGTGGTTTATTATTAATTTATTGTAAAGGAGTTAGGGTATCATTTTTGCGTCAAGGAAAAAGAATTTCCAATATTGAATAACAAAGTAATTCGTAAGCTGAACATGTTATACCAGATGAAAGGTTTCATTTAAGAAATCTGTAAGCAAAATATTAGATAATATCAAAAACATCTCATTTGTTTCATCCATGTTGAAGCCGATTCATTTTGATTGTGATCCGTATAATAAAAAAAGAGGAAAGCAGCAATACTTTCCTCTTTAATGTGATATTCACAATATTTCTACTTAAGAATCACTAATTTCCTTGTCTGCACTTCTTCATCATCGATTGTGAGATGATAGAAGTATATGCCATTTGCCAGATTATTACCCTTTCTGTCTTTACCATCCCAACAGATTTCATTTGAGTGAGGATCAGATGCAGAAAGTTCATTCACCAGTTGTCCGCGAAGATTATAAATTGTAATCTTGGCGGATGTGTGATTATCAGGTATTGAAAAGGTAAAAGTTGTTGAATTCTTTATTGGATTAGGATAATTCTGATATAAGTTCATCTCTTGCGAAGGATTTACACCAGGTTCATCAATTCCAACGGTTTCTCCAAAGTAATCCTGAAAAAGATGGTCTATAAACGTTCTTGCATCATCAAGCCGTATATAATAGAAAGGAACAGGGATCGTGAAAGCTTGGTGATCCACTCCAAAATAAGCAGTACCTACCGGCATACCATTCATGACTCCAAAAGGACTTGTGTCTTCATACAAGCTTTCATAATTATACACAGAAATGCCATCATCGTTCGGAGTGACACTTTCCACACGGAAGATATGGTAATCTGCAGCTGCAAGGGTTTTTGTGGTATCTACATAAAGCGCTTCAAATCCTGCAAAAATAGGATCGGCATAGTAAAATCGAGCGAAATTATCCATATCTGCCTCGCTCAGTTTAAGATAATCATAGCAGAACGAACCTTCATCAAAGTAGCGAGGATATCCGATCACTTCTGCGAATACCTCTGTGAGTTTAAAACCGGACAAAAGAAGTTGACCACCAAAATCGAGATACTTTTCAATATCAGGTATGGATAATCCAACTTGAGATGTTCCAGTGGCATCATCAATATACCAATACACTGTGGAATATGCCCCAAGCTGTGCAAGAGAGACCTGCCCTTCTTGATACGTATCGAATTGCATTACAGTATATCCATCGAGTAATTCATCATAATAGGCATCACATTCGGCTTCGGTGGGATTCATAAACGTACCATTACCATCTTTTGTATCATCAACAAGGAGGATTCCCTGATCGAGCGTAACAGCACGGCTTTTGAGAGTATCTGTCGGGGTGCTGATATTTCCCCCACCATCAAGTGCCTGGACGTAGTAATAGTAAAATTGTCCGCTTGTCACATCAGCATCGGTGTATAAGGTGTCCTGTAGAGGTGAGGTATTCAATACTTCGTAAGGACCGGACTGGCTCTCACTTCGGTAGAGATCATACCCATCGAGATCCATTTCTGGATTCGGAGACCAAGTAAGTTCAATTTCAAACCATTCAGGATTTGCAACGAAATTCTCTGGCATTCGTGGTAAGGATTCGGGAGCGAGTGATTTTTCAACTATGAAACTGCTTGTGCCAGACGTATTAACTGCTGCAACTCCTACATAGTACAACTGCCCTTCAGTGAGACCCGCTAATGTAAAGGTTGTATCCTTGGTAGTATAAGTTGTAGTATAAATTCCTGAGATAGTGCCCACTCCGATTTCATAATAATCGAGATCAGCAACGGGTAAACTGCTCCAATCTAGATAGAGTTCAGAGCCATTTCCCACATCCATGAGATGATAATTTGCGATAGCTGGTGGCATGGATTCTAGGGAAATAAGGGTTGCTAGCTGGAGCTTAACGATCTCTGTACAATAAGGAATATCACAGTTGATCAAAAGATCCTGATTCGAGTGGTAATACGGCGAGAATTCATTTTCGAAGAAATAAACCGGATCATATCCATTTATCCAGAAAGGATAACTATCCGAACCACTGCTATTAAGTTCGGAGTACCCGAAACTGAGGGTTGTATATTGCGGAATGAGCTGTAATGCAAGTTCATACAGGTGCTCTGCACCAGTGTATCGATACACATCAACGAGCCATTCACCTGGATCACGAGTATTGTTTGCGATCATATCCGCATTGATCATTGCCCGTAGGTCAAGTCCCATCTGTGATGCTGCTTGAGCGAGGAAATGGCTTCCCACAAGTCCGATCTCCTCAGCACCGAAGGTACAGAAGACAAGATTGACATCAGGTTCATATCCCATCTCCATGATCACACGTGCCATTTCAAGAACTCCAGCAGTTGAACTTCCGTTATCATCCGCACCCGGAGCGAAAACCATAGGATTGGGATTTGCTCCAAAATGAACGATCGAATCATGGTGACCGCCAATAAAGATATATTCATCAGGGCTCACGTTTTCAGGAACAACCGCGATCACGTCTTTGTGCCATATACCATTATAATAGAAAGAATCCTGTTCAACAGAGACGATGCCAAACGACATGAATTTATCAGCGAGCCATTGAGCAACAGCATCCCTTGTATCTGCATAAGCATATCGAGTTTGAAAATCCTGAAGTGTTTGAATGTAACTTTCTATAGAGTCTGCCTCAATAAGCGCAATAAGATCGTCAATGATTCCTCGATTCACCTGATAAGTATCTTTCGGACATACTTTACGTTCGGGAGCTTCCAGATAATTTCTGTGCAGTTCTACGAATACATAGTCATCATTAATTATCTCTTCCGAAGATATCTTATCAGCTTTGATAAGAGAAAGATTATCTTCCGCAAATATCTCTTCTCCCCAATGTGATTTAATTGAAGCTGTACCTTTTTTTGGATTTGATATCAGAAAATATTTTTGTGTCCACGGCGCATTATCAATGATAGCATATTCAGTCAACTTGGATAGCTGAGATGGTAATACCTCTGCGATGACATGTTTTTTTGTAATGTGTAAAACAGAGGTGGTTTCATAAATTGTCTGATCGATTTCTGTGTCATAAGGAACTGAAATAAGAATTGGATCCTCATCAGCTATAAGCATTGCCCCAAAAAGCAATATAATACCGATTAGTGTAAAAAGCTTAAACTTCATTTTAAAGATCTCCTTTTATTTATGGAGCGACCAAAATGTGAGTAAAATTTTGCATCAAGATATATAAGTAGATAAGAGTAGTTGTTAATTTGTTTAATGGTTTATTATAGGATTAGTTATTAGATGCCGGATTGTGTGCTATTTTATCTCATTAATACCAATTTCTTAACCTCTTTTCGTTCTCCTGTGTTCAAGACGTAGAAATAAATTCCGTTTGCAACATCCCTGTTCTGATAGTTTTTACCATCCCAGGTTGCAGTGTGAAAACCAGCTTCTTTTTCTTCCGAGAATACTGTAGAAACTTTCTGTCCTTTGATATTGTAAATCACTATAGAACATTTTCTTCGAGCAGGTAAATAGAATCTGATCTGTGTATCTGTTGAGAATGGATTTGGGAAATTCTTCAAAAGAGAAGCCACATCCTGCTCAGGCATTTCAGGATCAATAGTATAAATTGGTGCTCCATACTCATAACATCCCATATCAACTATTGCTTCTCCTATTCCAGCTCCATCCCATATACGCACGCGTGCATCCAGGTCAGTGAGATCTTGAACATAAATATTGTTCCCGCTATCAATACATGGCGAAAGTTCCTGAAGATAGTAATCATATGAACTGGTATCAACAAAAGAGGGATCAACAGCAATATTCCCTTCACCATTCCATGGCAAAGTAATATCTGAATATGAAACATTTATTTTGGTTGAATCAGTACTCCAAATATCAACCGGCTCATTATTCCACAAAATTGAATTATAGATAGTAATCTGATGAGATCCAAGATGACTTATTCCACCTGCTTGCGTAACCACCTCGTTATTCACAATTGTTGAATTCATCACTGCAAGAGTTGCATTGTTCACATAAAAAGCGCCCCCCTTGGAGTTGTAATAGGAACTATTATTACTATAGAACAGTGAATTATCAATCCATACTAGCGCGTCATCTAAAAGATAACATCCAGCCCCTGTCCTTGCTTCATTTTCTCTTAATATGGAATGAGTAATCTGTACATTTGAATCGTGTATTGACAGCCCTCCTCCGCTACCTGAGATATTTGAAAAAAATGAACAAGAATCGATTATCGCATCCACTACTTCATAACATTGTATTCCCCCTCCATAAGCTGGGGAACTGCATGACTGGAATATTGTTTCAATCAATGATAGCTCCATTATATCCTGACTGTATAAACCTCCCCCATCTCCAACTGTGAAAACGGTACAATTGTCGAAATTACATTCTTGAATCAGGGCTGTATTACTCATATTCATCAATATTGCCCCACCTGAAAATTCATTACTCTGGCAAAAAATGAAATCTGAATTAACAATTGAAATATTTTCATACAACTCAATATAAAGTGCACCACCTTTGTCAGCATCGCAGCTCTCAAATATACAATTATCGATTTCGAGAGAAGTCCCTCCTACTGCCCAGATCGCTCCTCCATTATAATCCGAAGAGCAATCTTCGAATAAACAATTTCTGATAGTTACAGAACCATTTGTACTAATTGCGCCACCATAGCCATTATGAAAACATGATGAGAAAGTAATACCTTCGATGTGTACTCCTTCATGAAAACCTATCATAAACGCAGGAGCACTCCCCTCACCATCAATGATACAATTCTGATATCCATTCTCAGAAAAGATTGTAATATTATCCTTTGGTATAACTAAATTCGTATTCAAGAATCCGGTATATATACCATCAGCGATCATAATACTATCGCCTGTATTAAGCACATCCAGCGCTTCGGAAATTGTAGTAAAATCAGCAGATCCATCAGGATTTACATAGACTGTCTTTGTCGTGTCTGGCAGAACATGGATATAGTTGGCTTTCATTATCTGTGATTCGATACCAAATTGATCAATAACTTTAAGAGTAACAGTTTTAAGCCCATCATCAGTATAGATATGTGTTGGATTCCTCTCATCAGAAGTATTGCCATCGCCAAAATTCCATTCATAGGACACAATCGCTCCAGTAGTTGCATAACTTTTATTGATGAAATCGATTGAGATGGGTTCTTCTCCATAAAATCTGCTGGCTACAAAATCGACATGTATTGGATTATCATCTTCGAATATTGTAACATCATCAATATAAATCCCCTCGGCAACATCTTCACTATCACTGACAAATCTGAATCGTAACTGTGATTCTACACCTTCGGGAATAAAGGAAATATCATAATCGTATTCAAGCCAGTCATTCTTTGTGGTAAGTACTCCCAGTGCTCCACCGCTGCCGATGAAATCAAGTGTTTGCCATTCTGTTCCATCGTATATCTCCACATAAATGCCATCAACTCCATAGTTGGTAAATTCATAGCAACACCAGAAATTAACTCTGGCAGTTTTGCCGGTTGTGAAAGGTATAGTTTGTAGATAATCCTCCACATTATCAGGATAATGCATGGTGTCAGCTATTCCACAATACCATGAATAATCTCCAGTAAGTGCTTTGTAATCAGTCAAATGCCAGAGATCATGCGTTCCCCAATGTGACCATTTTGTTTCTCCGGATTCCATATCATCAGAAAAGCCAGTATTTCCAATGGTTAAAGTAAATGAATCTGTGGATGTAAAACCAAGACTGTCTATAAATGCACATATCAATTCAGGAAATATAGGTGGAAGGCATGCATCACTTATATATACTGGAAATGTGACTTCTTCACAATGTCCTGCTTGAATATCTCCTAATGACAAAACACCACTTGGTATTACAACATCTGGATTAGGAGAATCAATGTTTAGATAGGTTGCATAGGATTCAACAAAACCGAAATTATTAACAATTAGTTGAACATTGATATTTTCTCCTGGCTCAGGAATACCATTACTATTTCCTCCGGTAGAATCACTTACTTGATGATACACATATTCTAATGCAGGAACTGCTCCTGTGACAGGTAGTACACCTTGCCAGATACCATCAGAATCATCTGTTATAGTGTAATCAATTGTAAGAATTTCACCATTTTCCAGTTCGGGAGAAGTAGTAAATGAAAAAACATCGTCTTCAAATATACCGGTCTTAGGAAGTAGTTCAGAGATATAATGTGTACTATCAACAAAAGTTATTTTATTATGATCAGCGTTTAGAATAATAGAAATATTCTCTGATGGCAATTGTCCAAAATTATGGAAACCTGCATCCATAGAAACATTTGTACCAGGTAGCACATATCCTTCGAGAGAATTGTTCGTTGCATAGGAATCGATAAGAACAAACGGTTGTTCATAGACAGTTGTGATAGCTGATTGATATGGAATGAAGTTCTGCTTTGTTGCTGTAATAATGATATCTTCTGTTGAACTTCCTGCAACTATTGAAAGCGTCACTATTCCTTGCATATTTGTAAAACCTTTTCCTAAGATTTCTCCATCTTCGAATAAGCATACCAGTACATCTTCGGCAGGATTTCCATCATAGGTGATCCTTACTGCAACATCCGTATCACCGGGTGGTACTTCCAGGGGATGAAAAACTGTTAATTCCTTTGGAAGATCAGTCCAGATAGGCATTTCAGGCTCACCAAGCAAATTCGTCTGATACTCGCACCAGCGGAAGACATTATGATTCCGAGCAAACGGCACATACACTGATTTTGCCATACCCAGCGTCGCTCCGATACTCGTGATATCCTGTTGAAAAAGTTGGTTATAGAACTCCTGATCAAAAATATCTGAATACCCGAAAGTCGGATTTCCGGGACTCCCCCATCCATAGCGTGAATTTCCAATAAATGCCACTCCTCCACCACAGGGATTATTTATCCAGTGTTCTGCAATACAATTGTAGTCAAATGCAGCGGGCCAGCAACCAATAGTATACCAGATCGAGAACGCAGGGGCATTGGTCAGGGCGTCCATATCGCTATTATTAAGATGCCCGTTGCCAAGTGACATCACTGAATACCATGCATGCCCGCAGTGATTTACAATGCTCTTCCCAGCATTCAGGTTTGCCATCACATCATCATAATTAATATTTCCCATTGATTGATATAATTTTGTAATAGGATCGAACTGCTGAGGTACATAAAGTTCGTCAATCAGATTCTTACTCTGGCCAGAATCTGTGTAGGGATCATTCCACAATACACTTGCGAGGAAGAGCATATCATCTTGATAATCAAGAGGTGGATTTTTCTCATACGTAAGGATCTTGCTCACAAAAGCTGCTGCTTCTGTTTCATTCTCAACACTTGCCCTTCCAACGAAAACATCTGGATACATATCAATATTATCTTCCAACTCACCGTACACATCATTATCATTATCATTCCATGTTCCATCCAGATCGGAGAAATAAAGATCACAGGGAATGAAATTATGCCAGTACTGTCCGTATTCACAGTCAAAGGCAAAAGCTTCTCTATAGGCAACCTGATTAGTATCGCCACCAAGCAACACCCATAGTGTGCCATGGTTAAGATAATAGTCTTTGATACAATTCCTTATCTTTGCAGCGTTATCTTCCCCATCATAATTGTCATATATATATGAAGTGGACAATACGAGTGTGTTTAAACCTTTTTGAGTTTTCCATTCTGCAAGCTCGTTGAATTCCTCTGTCAGATTTGATGAAGTAATAATGAGATACTCATACATAGTATCTTTTGATACACCAGATGTATCATTAATAATAACTATTGATGGTTTTTGTAGTTGTATTGAATTATCAACTACTTTTGACAAATTATGTTGCAGTAATTTATCGGTAATGTCACTTCTCATTAGTGGTAGAATAACATCATCTTTTGACCGCTCATAGGAAATTTGCAGTTCAATTTTAGTGTAAAAGATAAGTGTGCCTGTTGTTGGTTCATATTGAAAAGGTGAAATAGTGAAGGAACTGATGTGATAGCCGGAAAGAAATCCAGACTTTTGAAGTGAAATAATGCGTTCCGGATAGTATGCTTTGCTCGAATAGACTGCCTTATCAGGTTCGACAAATATAAAAGGAGTTTCCGCAGAAAGTGGCTTTGGTTTCTGAGATGGATAAATTAGAAAAGTCCCTTCTAATTGAACAAACTCAGAATTCGTAACTGTAATATGAGAGATATCTTTATCTGTTGGAATCGAAATGTTGATGAGTTTGAGAGGGAGTTGTGGTTTACTCACCTCAGATGTAAGAATGAATTGTTTACCTTTTGGTGGTGTAATAACATTATAATTATTCTGTGAGCTTAACGTAAAATCATCAAGTTCGAATTCATAGCTCAAGTAGGTAGTCTCGGCAAAAAGTGGGATAATAGTAATTAGTAAGGTAATAATGATAAAAAACTTTTTCATTTCACCCCCCATTTATCTCTCTATCCATAAAATCTTGAATAATTATTTTCGGCTCCTGGGCTTGCATGAGTTTTTCTCGAAATCTCTGATCCCTGAGATATCTGGACACCAGCATAAGAAGCTTTCCGTATAGTTCTTTTTTATCTGATGGAATAGCAAGTAAAAAAATGATTCTCACAGGTTTTCCATCAAGGGAATCATACTCCAATCCCTGATGAGTTGCAAAAAGTAGATGGATCTCTTCTATGTCATTCAGGAGTGCATGCGGGATTGCCACATAATTTCCGATACCTGTAGAAAGTTCATTTTCACGTTTAATAATGTACTGTAAAAAGATATTAGCAGGAACGTCAGGATAGATCTTGGTAAGTCTGTGGCATAAATCTGTCAGTAAAATATTCTTGTTGGTTTCGGTCAGATTGAGTAATATTGCTCGTTCATTCAGAAGAGAGGAAATACTAATCTTTTCTGGAGCTTGCATCATTTATGAAGCTGCTTTGATGAACTCCTCCACTTTTCCCATTATCATTTTCTGTATCTCCTCAAGACGTGCTTCTGATGTTGCCTCAAAACGAAGCACAAGCACCGGTTGTGTGTTCGATGCTCGAACAAGTGCCCAGCCGTCATCAAAAGTGATACGCATACCATCAATACCATTAATATCAAATTTCTTTTTCTGGTAAAAATGTTTGATTTCTTCGACTATTTGAAATTTTTTATCATCGGGACAATCGATACGAATCTCCGGAGTGTTATACATTTTTGGTACATCTGAGAGCATCTCACTGAGTGGTTTATCGGATTTTGAAATAATTTCCAGAAGACGACCAGCAGCATAGATCGCATCATCGAAGCCAAAATACCTATCTGAAAAGAACATATGACCACTCATTTCACCACCAATGAGTGCCTTCTCTTCCCGCATTTTCTCCTTAATGAGCGAATGTCCGGTTTTCCACATAATTGGATTTCCACCATGATTTCGCACATCATCATAGAGATTCTTCGAAGATTTTACTTCAGAAATAACCGTTGCTTCTGGATGATCTTTCAGAACTTCACGCGAATAGATCATAAGAAGCTGGTCACCCCAGACGATCTCTCCTTTTTCATCAACGGCTCCTATTCTATCGGAGTCACCATCAAATCCAATTCCTACATCAGCTTTCATTTCAAGTACAGTTTCTATGAGTTTTTCCAAATTCTTTTTCACTGTTGGGTCAGGGTGATGATTTGGGAAGGTGCCATCCATATCTTCATACAGTGACATGACCTCGCATCCGAGACGTCTGAAAATATCTGGTGCAACAGGACCCGCAGTCCCATTACCAGAATCCACAACAACAGTCAATGGTCTATCGATCTTTAGATTTTCTACGATGTAATCCTGATAGTCTTTGATTATTGTATCGTAAGTCTTGAATGAACCCTTACCAGAAAGATACACTCCCTCTTCGATGATTTCTCGAATCTTCTGAATATCTTCACCGTAAATTGAAAATGTACCTACGCAAAGTTTAAATCCATTAAAATCCGGAGGATTATGACTCCCAGTGACCATAACACCCCCATCTGTCTCTAATTTTGTAATAGCATAATACAGAACTGGAGTCGGTACTGTTCCGACATCTATTACATCGCAGCCAGTTTTTGTAAGACCAGATGCAATGTGATTTCTGAAACGTTCTGAACTCAAACGGCAATCGCCTCCAATCACAACAGTTCTCAAATTCATCTTATGCAAATAGGTGCCAAAAGCAAGCCCTATGTTCTCTACAACATGATCGGTTAAATCCTTATCAACTATACCACGAATATCATATTCTCTGAAAATCTGTGGATTTATCATGTATCCTCCAGCCTATCTCATTTCTCTTACGGCTACAAAAAGCATACTGGTTCTTTTTTGTCAAAATATTCATCATTTACCATTTCATATGATTAAAATTCCTTTTTTTGATTTGCCACGAGATTATCTCGAGACTATTCATATTATATAATATTCTATGAGTTTTAATCATGCACTTGTGTGTTTTACGTAAACATGGATGTTTCAAATCTTCTTGTATGAATTTATTTGACTAAAAAAATAACGGTTTTATAAATTCAGGTAAGAATAAAATATGGAGATTTTCCATGCTTAGTTTTGCAGAAGAATTAATTCTACTCGCCCTTGACGATAAAAAGGGAACGTTTCTCCCAATGTCCTTAATGTCTTTCGAAAGTGCTCTTGCAGGTGCAATTCTCATGGAACTAGCACTTGAGAATAAAATCGACACAGATCTTGACCGTTTGATCTTAATAAATGATGAAAAAACTGGTGATCCTATTTATGATGAAGTTTTGAAGATGATCAGAGAACATTCAAAAGAGGAGAATGCGTTGTTTTGGGTAAAGGAAATCAGGAATCGATTTTCGAATTTAAGAGAAGTCCTGACTGAGCGTCTTGTTGAGAAAGGTATCATTCGGGAAGAAAAAAAGAAGATTCTGGGTTTGTTTCCTCAGACAAGATATCCAGTGGTGAACGATTCTGAAGAAGTAGCGATCAGGCAGCGAATTCGACAAATCGTTCTTTCTAATGAGATTCCAGAACCCAAGGATATTGTGATCATCTCTTTGATAAAATCATGTGGATTGACAGATCAGATATTTTCATCCAAAGAATTGAAACAAGCTTCAGAAAGAATTTATCAGATATCCAAAATGGATCTGATTGGACAATCTGTATCCAAAGCTATCAATGAACTGCAGGCAATGGTCAATTCTGCGGTGAGTTTTGGAGTGATAAGGGCATAGAAGATATACCATTTATATTGAAACCTACCACAGAGTACACGTAGATTGCCGGGTAATTGTGATTTAGAGTTAATCTTCTTTATTCAATTGTTCTTTATCTGTGTGATTCGTAGACATAGTTTCAATTATATTTAATCTCCCCTGAAAAACATCTCAAATGCTGACGAATAACTTGACTACGAGTATTTGTGTAGGTACAAAACTCCCAAAAAAAATGCAGAGAAGTGCAAAAAGCTGAGAGTTTACGATGAT
>DRBZ01000032.1 GCA_011043895.1 Candidatus Cloacimonadota bacterium | reverse complement strand
TGAGAATGAGATATTTTCTGAAAGATATTGGTTATTCATTTTTCCACTGAAGAAGGAAAATCTATGATCAGAATTGAAGAGATCAGACTTCCAATAAATTCGTCTCGAACTCGATTGAAAGAGGAAATATGCAGGATACTGCATCTCAAAGCTGAAGATATTGAGTACTATAAACTCATAAAAAAAGCGATCGATGCACGAAAGAAAAAGAATATCCTTTTTGTCTATACTGTAGATGTAATATTTTCTGATAAAATAGTTGAGAAAGAATGCCTAATAAGCTTACAGGAAGATAGATATAACAAATTAAAAAAGAGACATCGCATCAGGGAGATGGAACCGTACAATTACGAAATACCACGAGTAAATTATACAAAATATAACCAGAGACCTATCGTTGTCGGTAGTGGACCAGCAGGATTATTTGCCGGATTGCTTCTTGCAAAAGCAGGTCTCGAGCCACTCATAATCGAGAAAGGAAAAAAGGTTGAAGAGCGCATTGACGACGTAGAACAATTCCTGAAAACAGGTGAGCTGAATACAACATCAAATATTCATTTTGGCGAAGGCGGCGCAGGAACTTTTTCTGACGGGAAACTCTATACACTCATCAATGATCATCGAACGAAATACATTTTTGATGAATTTATCGCTGCAGGTGCGCCAACGGAGATCGCCTACAGTGCCCGTCCTCACATCGGAACGGATAATCTGAGAAAAATGCTGAGGATTTTCAGGGAGAAGATCGAGAATTTTGGGGGTGAATTTCTTTTTGAGCATGCGTTGCAGGATATCATTATAGAAGATTGCATGGTGAAAAAGATCAAAGTAAATGGAAAAATATATACAACTTCCTCTCTTATTCTTGCCATAGGAAATGCTGCAAGAGACACGTTCGAGATGCTCCGGCACAGGCACATTAATATGGAAGCAAAAGCTTTTTCTATAGGCGTTCGTATCGAGCATCCCCGTGAATATATCAATAAACTTCAATATGCGGAAAATTATAAAAATCCAAAACTACCCCAGGCACAATATAAACTTGCTGTGCACCTGAGAAACGGAAGGGGAGTCTATACGTTCTGCATGTGCCCGGGCGGCTGGGTAGTGCCTGCTGCAACTGAAGCCGGCGGAGTGGTAACCAATGGCATGAGTACGTTTGCTCAGGATAATGTAAACTCAAATTCAGCACTTCTTGTGGGAGTCACTCCTGCAGACTTTCCTTCTGATGATCCGCTTTCAGGTATCGAATTCCAGAGAATCTGGGAACAAAAAGCATTTGCCTGCGGTGGGGGAGATCACTATGCTCCAGTTCAACTTCTGGGAGATTTTCTTGAAGATAAGCCCTCGGCTTCATATAAAAGCGTAATACCGAGTTATAAACCAGGGAAAACACCCGGTAGTATCAAAGAATGTCTGCCGGATTTTGTGTATGAAAGTTTGAAAGAAGCGATTCCATTGTTGGATAAAAAATTACCCGGCTTTGCCTATCCCTCTGCAGTTCTGACAGCGATAGAGACGCGAAGTTCTTCACCATTACGCATTGTACGTGGAGAAGATTTTCAATCAAATATAAAAGGACTATATCCTGCAGGTGAGGGAGCCGGATATGCAGGCGGGATCGTATCTTCGGCAGTTGACGGAATGAAGGTGGCTGAGAAAATTTTGGTTAACTATAAATGAATCCAGTCAACAAACCAATCAAACACGAAAATCACGAAAAGACACCCCAGTTGAATAGAAACAAATTCAACGGGTTAGGCGAAATAAGAGTTCTATAAATCATGTTTAGGAAAAGTTATCAGAAAATTGATCATAAAATTAATCTAATTTTTTGGATTTTCAATTTTTGCAGACTTATTAAAATGGAATCATAAATAAAATTATGCAAAAAATCAATTTAAAATCTAATACTTTAGAAGAATTAGAGAGCGTAATAATTTCGTTCGGAGAAAAGAAGTATCGAGCAGTACAGCTTTTCCATGTGATTCATAAGCAAAATATTGATACTATTAAAGACATAGCCGTTCTTCCAAAAATCTTGAGGAATGAACTTGCACAAAAATATTTTATTGGTTCACTGCGGGTAGAAAAACGATTTGATTCACAGTTGGATGGGACAAAAAAATATCTGTTCAGATTACATGATGATCATCTTATCGAAAGTGTGCTGATGAAGTACAAACATGGGTACAGCGCTTGCCTTTCCACGCAGGTTGGATGCAGGATGGGATGCCTGTTCTGTGCATCCACAAAAGGTGGGCTTGTGCGGGATTTGACTGCAGGTGAGATCGCTGATCAGGTGTATCAGATGCAGAAGGACAGCAGTGTAAGAATATCGAATATCGTACTCATGGGAAGCGGAGAACCGCTTGAAAATTATGAGAATGTGATCAAATTTCTTTCAATCATACATAATGAACACGGGCAGAATATGGGGTATCGCCATATCACGCTTTCGACCGTCGGTATTCCTGATAAAATCAGGCAACTCGCAGACGAAGCTTTACAGATAACGCTTTCTATCTCGCTTCATGCGCCAGATGATGAACTGAGAAAGCAGATCGTGCCGGTTGCTCGGAAGTATTCAATACAGTCGATTCTTGATGCTTGTAAATACTACTTAGAGAAAACTCATCGCAGGATCACCTTTGAGTATGCCTTGATACAAAATTTGAATGACGCTGAGGAACAAGCAAGACAGTTTGCAGGATTGCTCAAAGGATTACTATGTCATGTGAATTTAATACCAATGAATTCCATTAAAGAATCCAATTTACGACCGACATCACAGAAACAAGTACAGAAGTTTCATGATGTTCTAGAATCAAAAGGGATTAATGTAACAATTCGCAGGGAGTTGGGTGGTGACATTAATGCAGCGTGTGGGCAGTTGAGACGGGATTATTATAAAGATTCTTAAACCACGAATTAACACGAAAGAACACGAAATATTAAATCTTTGATTTTGATGTGAATCATCATTTCACAGGGTTGACTATCCGCAGGTGGGCGGTCGAGTTAAGCTCGTTTGTTTATTACTTTGGAGTAAATCGACTATGTCGATTTCACATTGACACAGTCAATGCAGTCCAAAATACAAACTGTTTATCAAGGTATAATCAAATGTAGATTGGCTTGTTAAAGCCCATTAGAAGCAGGGATTTCCATCTTTATTGCTTTATCCCTACCAATCAGGATAATTAGTAAAGAGGAGGGAAAAAGTAACGTAAGATTCCGATCTTGCGCACATATTCAACACCCGTTTTCATTTCATTCCGTCGTGGCAGGCGAAAAAGCACGAAAAAATAAAATAACCACTGAGAACACAGAGAAAGATCCATTTATAAAAAGGTAATTTCTCATAAACAAAAAGGCTTCTCATTCCCGAGCACCCCTGCCGGGGCGTAGTGAAACGGGGACTGGATCAGGAATCCAGTTTTTTAAATCTGCGTTATTCAGTCCGATCTACGAAAATCTGTGTCCTACTTCCTTCCTGATATTTTCACGGAAATTGACATCCATTTTAATCAATTACTATTCATAAAAAAGAAATCTTAGGACGTTCAATGCATAATAGGTATCTGTATATTCTCATTACAATCTCTCTTGTATTTCTAAACCATTCATTACTACATGCTAAGAGAAAAAGCAAAGAAATAATGCCATATCCATACGAGTGGCATTTCCAGCAGGACACTGAGCCGATAACAACCGAGATAATCGGTAACCCATTAGACTATGCAGGAAAACGGATCGGCATGGATGTACGCAATTTCGAATTACCAAAATCTTATGAGAATTCCTATCGTTTTGCATGTAGGTTTCCGCTTATCGATTATGTTTCGAATCAACCGCTCTACATGAAACAATGGACTGAAGAAGTGAGTGAAAAATTTACTGTACATCAAACTGATGAGGGGATAAAGGTTACAAATTATGCGCTCGAATTACTCCGTGACACTGAAGCTTTTCCTCAAATGAGTATTTCCCAGAATATTGAGCTGTTCGAGGATTTCAAAGATATGCTTCGATCACGTTCATTTACCTCGGAATATCGAATGGCTATCTTAAATCTGGTTGAAAATTATCTCATAGCAAAGTCAATGATTTCACAGGCAAAAGAAGAACTTTATTCAGAAGATCTAAAATTCTTCAATGACAATCCCGGTTATTTTCTCATTCCCGATGGGGAAAAAATGCCGTCACTCACCGGAAATGTTTCAACACAATTCGATTTTATCGAGCATGCAAGAAAGTTCAAGTATCAGTATATGTTTTTTGCCGCAAAGATCATATCTGACGCGATATATGAGTACCGAGAAGCAACAAAAGATTTAACGGTTTCTGAAATATATAGCACAAAATCAGCATCTCACGAGCCCTTCATTTACGTAACAAATTCTCTCAGAATTGTCATCAGGGGCATCGATGATGATTTCTATACCAAGGATGCTCATCTGCTCATTGATATCGACGGAGATGATGTATATCAGAACAATGCAGGCGGCTGCAGGTCGAGCTTTGAGGAAATAGCGGTCTGCATCGATCACAATGGCAACGATAGATATGAAGCACCGAATGACCTTTATGTACAGGGATTTGGTTTTCTTGGGTGCGGATTTCTTGCCGATTTCAAGGGAAATGACTCGTATACTGCAAAACATTTTGCTCAGGGGGCCGGTGTGTGTGGAGTTGGAGTTCTTTGGGATAAATCAGGATTCGATACATATAATGCCCACGCATTCTGCCAGGGAGCAGGTATGTTCGGGCTTGGCATGCTGCTCGATGATGCTGGAGAAGATCTATATGATTGTGCAACACTCGGACAGGGAGGTGCAACAACACTCGGAATGGGCATTCTGTCTGATCTTGAAGGTGACGATCGTTACTATCTGGCAATCGATGATTCAAAAGATGCATTGGGAAACCTTGCCGGATACGGACAAGGGGGAGCACTTTCATTTAGAAATTATCCCTGGAGAAAAAAACTCACTGCTTACGGCGGTGCCGGTCTGCTTTTTGATGCGTCAGGCAATGACCGATACTGGACAAAGGGCTGGTGTGATCAGGGTGGAAGTTATATCATGTCATTGGGTGCGCTTGTGGATATTGCGGGTAATGATCATTACACGGCAAATACCGGACAGGGAAGCGGCATTCATATAACTAATGCGATCCTGATCGATAAAGACGGGCATGACATCTATGAAGGTGGATTCCGCACAGGAGGTTCAGGTGGGGACAGATCTGCCGGATTTTTCATTGACTATGCAGGGAACGATATATATACATCTCGAACGTCATCATACGGTACTGGTGGGAAACCTTTGAGTTACTCACTCTTTATTGATTATCAAGGCGAAGATACGTACATCTGTAGTGACCCAGAGAATGAGATCACCTTCAATAACTGGCAGAGTTTTGGTGGTGTCTGGCCCGAGTCGGAACACTATAATTGGCCTTTCGCAATCTGTATGGATCTTGAAGACGAAGATGATTATCGTGTTAAGTATCATGAAAATAATTGTGAGCGATCGAGCTTCGGGCACGGTATTTTTATCGATACTGAGTGGGATAAAGGGGATGTAATAGGTGCGGTACATAATAAACTTAAAGATCAAAAACTTCCTGAATTGCCGGAAAAAATTACAAACTCAGGATATAGAAGCAACTTTGAAGAACTGTTATCGCCGAGTCCATTTATACGCTTCCAGACGATCGGTAAACTTATTGAAGATTCTACAGAAGTCATTCCATACCTTGCTGAGATCTTACAAGCATCTAATAATAGAAATCTTAACAGAGATGTACTCGAAATTCTCCACTACAATCTTGTTGAAAATGAAATTGATGAAATAACGGAACAAGCTCTGATCACCTGCTTGAATTCACCTGATGAAGAAGTACGTTGTGTAATAGCCGATGATATCGGAATGTGGAATTTGCAGAATGGACAGAAGATGTTGTTGGAAATTGCTGTATCGGATACTTGTGCTGATGTTCGGTATACTGCATTGAAATCATTAATAAAATTGAAATCAAAAAAAGGATTATTCTATGCCCGAAGATTATCGGAAAAAGATCAGTCTGAAAAAGTTCGCAGAATAGCAACATCGTATCTCGGCGTTGTAGATGATGGCATCGATCCATTTCCTCTTCTCAGCTATATCCTATTGCATGATTCTTCACCTTCTGTTCAAGTAACAGCAGCAGAAGTTTTTGGCAAACTCAAGGACGAGAGAGCAGTTCCGCTGTTAAAAGAAGCAGCATTATCATATGATGTGTATCTGCAGCGTGCTGCAGGGAAGAGTCTTGCCGAGATGGGATATGTTGAGGGGATCGAGATTTTGATCGAATCTTTATCTTTTCCATCGATAGATGCCTTTGAAAATTATAATTACAATATACCCAATTTTATTGCTATGTATGCAGGATTTGATCTGCCCGATTCAGAACGATATGATCAACAAAAATGGATGGATTGGTTTAAAGTTAATAAAGATTCTATAAATATTCTACAAAATATTTCGAATATTAATGATTATAACTCAGTACGTGATTCCATTACAGAATTGAATCAAGATAGTAAAATACTACTTCTTCAAAATTTTATAAAAAAGCATCCCAAGTTCTTACAAGCCAAAAAGGATCTTGCGTCAATCCTTAATAACATTGCATGGAATCTGATAACCGCACCTGTTGGTTCTGAAAATTATGATCCAATAAAAGGGCTTGAATATGCCAGATTATGTGTTGAACTCGATCCCCAAATACAATATATTGATACACTTGCTGAAGCAGAATTTGTAAATGGTAATGTTGAAGAATCAAAAAGAATTTGTGAACAAGCGCTTGCCGATAAAAATAATGAAAAGATGTTTCTTGAGAGATTAGAAAAGTGTAATAGGATATTGAATAGATAGAATTCTTGAATGAGTTGACTAAAATAATACTATTTTATTAAAATAGTTGTAGATTTATGAAATATAGGGACAACTATGGATAAAAATGAAATAAGTGATTACAAAGAGTTCAATAGCGTCATAGAACAACTCAATCAACTTATCGAGAAACAGAGTAATCATATTAAACAGCTTATACACATTGGTGAATCACTCTCTGCAAAAAATAGCCTTGTAAATATTTTCAATCTTATCCTTAGTGAAGCGATGCATTATTGCAATGCTGATGGAGGTACTATCTATGTTGTGTCAAGTGACGGTCAGTACCTTGATTTCAAGCTCATGTTTAATGTGTCACTCAACCAAAAAATGGGGGATGTTGACTCACCAATTACATGGCCAAGTGTGCCCCTATTTAATATTGATGAGTCTCCAAATATGAATCATATGGTTTCTTACGTATATCATACAAAGGAGAGTAAAGCCTTTGATGATGTTTATGAACAGAATCTTTTTGATAATACTGGCACAAAAAAATACGATAAAAGAAATAACTATCGCTCAAAATCGATGGTTGCGATTCCTCTTATCAATCACGAAGATGAAGTTATGGGCGTGATCCAACTTATTAACGCACAGGATGAAGAAAACAAAACAATTGGTTTTAATGAAGATCATCTTTTAATGCTTAATTCACTAGCTTCCCAGGCAGCTATCTCGCTTTCCAACAGTAGATTGATCGAGAATCTCGAAGAATTACTTCTCCAATTCATAAAGTCTATTGCAACCGCGATAGATAGAAAATCAAAATATACTGCTGGTCATGTGAAACGGGTAGCAACCCTTACAGAAAAAATGGCTCGTGCGGTAAATAATGATGAAGATGGAGCGTTTGAAAACGTTTATTTCAGCTCAGATCAACTCAAGGAAATCTCCATGTCTGGTTGGATGCATGATGTAGGTAAAATCGTGATACCAGAATGCATCATGGATAAATCAACAAAACTAGAAAAGATCATTGATAGGATTGAACTTATTAGGATACGAAGCGATCTGCTCAAAGAGGTTATCCGGAAAGATATTCTTACATTTGAACGTGACGGGATCCTCACACTGGAGAAAAGAAATAAGCTTGAGAATATTATTGCTCAGATAGAGAAAGACTATCGATTGATAGAAAAACTTAATATTGGTTCAGAATCTTTACCAGATAATCTTAAGAATGAGATTCAAAGGATTCAGGATTTTTCATATTTCTCAAATGGCAGGGAATATAAGATAATAACTGATGACGAGGCAAAAAACCTTAAAATCTATCGAGGTACACTTACCGATGAAGAATTTTTAGTAATGAAGGATCATGCTCAGGTCACATGGGATATGTTATCCCCTTTGCAATTTCCCAAAAAATATGAAAATGTCCCTCTTTATGCCTCATCACACCACGAGCGTTTAAATGGGAAGGGGTATCCAAATAAATATCCCGAACAAAAAATTCCGCTACAAGCTCGTATTATTGCTGTTGCTGATGTCTTTGAAGCGCTATTAAGTGATCGACCATACAAAGCTGGTAAAAAACTCAGTGATGCTTTGAAAATTATAGCATATATGGTTAAGGATCATGAATTAGACAGCAGGATAGTGGATCTACTCCTTGATTCCGGTTTGTATCTGTCCTTTGCGCGTGATATTGTAAAAGTAAAGAAAGATTTGATAGATTCTTTTGAGATCGAGGAAATTAAGAAAATCTATAGAGAGTAAGAATGGAATAATAGTATGGAAGGTGAACAATGAATAAACTACCAATTACAGTGTTATATGTTGAGGATGAACATATCATTCTTCAGTCAGTTAAGGATATACTTGAAGGACGAGTTCGAAAACTGTTTTTAGCCACTAATGGTAAGGAAGCACTGGAACTATTCAAGGAGCATATGCCTGATGTGATCATAACTGATATCAAAATGCCTGGTATTGATGGTCTCGATCTGTTGAGAGCAGTAAAAAAGATCAAACCAGATACAAAGTTAGTGATACTCACAGCCTTTGGAAAAAAGAACTATTTAATGGATGCAATCACCATTGGAGTAGATAAGTTCATTTTGAAACCCGTTGAAGAGAAATCATATCTGAATGAATTGAAGGATCTGGCACAAACAATCAAACTGGAAAAGCAACTGAAACTTGAAGAAGAAAGGCGAATAAAAGCTCAGGAAGAGTTAGAAGAAGCGAATAAACGTCTGAGTCGTCTAGCCAGAACAGACCCGCTTACCGGTCTTTCTAACAGACGTGATATTTATGATAAACTTGATTATGAGATCAAACGTTTCGAACGAAATGATAAACCTTTTTCTATTGCGATAGGAGATATTGACGAATTTAAGTCGATAAATGATAATTATGGACATGATGCTGGAGACTTTATACTTTTTTCTATTGCACATCATATGCGGGCAATTCTTCGTAAGCAGGATATTGTCGGTAGATGGGGTGGTGAAGAGTTTATATTCATTTTCCCAGAGACAAATATAGAAGGTGCGCAAATCGTTGCAGAGAAAGTACGGAAAGCTGTAGAAAATAAAATCATGATATATAAGGAATTTAAAATATCTCTGACGATTACCATTGGAGTAGCTACCTATGATCAGATGCAGACGATTACCGAGTGTATAAAAAAAGCCGACACTGCACTCTATAATGGCAAACAAAAAGGTAAGAATTGTGTGGTAACATATTCTCAATCGTAATGACGTCCAATATCTTCAAAATACTCACTTTAAAAAAAATAATTAAAAGTTCCCTACTAATACAATATTAAGAAATTTCCACCAAAAAACTTGACGAGGTGACTGGAGGGGTTACCTTTTTGTTCAAATTTTTTTGAATAAAATGTTGAAAGCACTGATTTAATGAAAAGAAATATAAAGATTTACACCGTTAGTTTTCTGTTAATTGCCTTATTATTAACAAGTTGCGCTAATTTTCTTGAGCCCATTATGAATTCTGGACAACTTAAAATCGAAGCGATAATTACAACAGTCGGTTATGCTCGTGATGTATATGTAGGTCAAGATCACATATATATAGCAGAGGATCAAGCCGGATTTTCTATTTATAATAAAAACAACGAATTGGTTACTCAATATTATGGGAATATAGAAAATGCACGCCTGATACATGCTGTGGATGATAAGAATAGACTTTTTGTTTATGATAGATATGGAAGTCCCGCATCAATCATGGTGTATGATATTTCTAATCCATCAATTCCATTAGAAATGCCTCCAATAACAGGTCAAACCAGCAGTGTGGAAGATCTAAAATGCCAGATGAAAGCTGACAGTACAATTGATATTTTATGGACTCATGGAAATAAATATCAATATGGAAATTATAACGACTTTTGGCTTGGCTCTTTCTCATATGACTTTCCTAATGCAGTTGCAGGATTTTCAATAGATGATACTCTCCTCTTTGTAACAGGTGAACAGAGAGGATTGTATGTTGTAAATCGTAATAATGGCGATATTCTCAGTGAAGTAAATACTACAGGTGAAGCACTTGCAGTTACAATTTTGGATAATTATGCCTATGTTGCTGACAAAACATACGGTATTGCGGTAATAGATATTTCTGATATCCTAAATCCACAGGTCGTTGCAACTCACCAGACTTCCGGTTATGCACAAAAGATTGCAGTGCAAGGAGATAATTTAGTAGTTGCTTCAGGTGGGGGAGGAGTATATCTCTTTGATATTTCAGACCCAACCAAACCAGAACTTATTGATCGTTGGGATGATTCTGATATTGGCTATACCTATGATGTGGAAATGTATAATGGTGAAGTTTTTGTTGCTACCCGTGAGGGTGTGTATCGAATGTCAATTATAAAATAACTATCGAGGTTTTAATGAAAAAAGTATGTATCCCGTTATTTGCAGTTATGATATTATTAGTAAGTACTTTATATGCCTCAGATGTTCAGATCGAAGATTTCTCTCCAAATGAAAAAACCTTTGGTTGTATTGAATCTGATCTTTATACTACAACTTTACAATTCACTCTTCCAGAATTTGAAATTCAGGAAATCCATGAAAAATCTGAAGTGTATTCAAAGGTAAAACTCTTTAATGAGGGAGCACAACTCATAGAAGGGCTTCCCGATGTTCCATCCGTAAGTCGTCTCATAGCGATACCTACTACCGGATCAGTAGAAGTAGAAGTGAATTATTTCGAGGATGAAATAATGCACAATATACAGATTTATCCTTACCAGGGAGAGGATCGTTCGATCGAAAAATTCAAGAAAAGTGAAAAATACTATACCGGATCTATACCTTTCCCGGAACAAATTGTTTCAGTTTCAGAACCTCAGATATTTAGAGATATCCGACTGGTAAATGTTACTATTAATCCTTTCCAATATTATCCTGATAAACAAGAACTTCGGATTATCAAATCTGCTGAAGTGCTGGTAACAACATCATCAAATTCAGCTGCTAATGAAAAGACAAGAGAGCGAAAGATATCAAGGTTTTTTGAGCCAATGTATAAAACCATGATCGTGAACTACGATGAAACCTTCCGCGATGTTGAATATCAGCAACCCAGTTATTTATTCATATATCCAAATGATGCACAGGTCGCAGCTACGATTCAGTACGTTATAGATTGGAAACATCAAAAAGGTTTCTTCGTGACCGGGACAGACACCGGTCATACTGGCACAAGCTCCTCTGCAATAAAATCCTTTATAGAAAATGCTTATTACAACTGGGCAAATCCTCCTGAATTTGTTGTACTTGTCGGTGATGCTGGTGGTTCGTTCAGCATTCCAACCGGGCATTATTCAGGTGGAGAGGGTGATCATTATTACACAACAATTGAAGGCGGCGACATACTCGCAGATATAATTATTGGAAGACTTTCTTTTAACTCAATTTTGGAGCTTCAGACGATAGTCTCCAAGATCTTAAATTATGAGAAAACACCCTACATGAGTAACACAAGCTGGTATAAGAAAGCTCTTCTTGTTGGTGATCCTTCAACCTCGGGAATGTCATGTGTGTTTACCTGTCAATATGTGAAGGAAGCTATTGAGGATTATTCTTCCGATTTTATTTTTGACGAGATTTACAACAGTCCTTTTGTATCAGGAATTGCGAACTCGATCAATAATGGTGTCAGCTACTTTCATTATAGAGGATACTATGGCATGAGTGGTTGGGATAACAATGACATTTACAATTTAAATAATGGGTATATGTTACCTTTCGCAGTATTTCCAACATGCGGAACAGGAAGTTTCGAAGGTTCGGGGGCATGCCGATCGGAAGCATTTTTAAGAGCTGGCTACCCAACAGCACCAAAGGGTGCAATAGCTGCTTATGGTACAGCTACTCTCAGTACACACACAACTTTTAACAACTGCGTTTCCGGAGGATCCTTTGGGGCAATTTTTACAGATAATATTTTTAATCCGGGTGGTGCTCTGACAAGAGCCAAGCTAAGTCTATTCAACAGCTATCCTGCTAATCCTAGTAATTGGGTGAATTGTTTCTCATACTGGAACACCCTGATGGGTGATCCCGGTATTGAATTATGGACTGGTGTGCCAATTGAACTAGAAGTGACTCATCCAACAACAGTTCCCTTAGGATCGAATTATATAGAAATTCATGTTGATAACGAGTTCGGTTTTGCTCAACAGAATGCATGGGTAACAATTCTTTCTGATGGTGATGAGATTTTTGAAAGTGGTTATACAGATACACACGGTAACGTAGTTTTACCAATTACTCCAGGTTTCACAGGCGAGATAAGTATTACTGTCACCAAACATAATCACGTTCCTTACATCTCAAGTTTTTCTATCCAGCAGTCAGACTCCTTTGCAAGTTTCGATCACTTTGTGGTTGATGATGATAATTCAGGAACTTCTTTCGGAAATGGAGATGGTTTTATAAATCCTGGTGAGGATATCGAATTCCAGGTTGAAATCAAAAATTGGGGCACAGGTAATCTTAGTAATGTAATGGGAGAATTGTCCACTGATAATACAAGTGTAACAATTTCAGATAGTGTAGAAGATTTTGGGGATATTCCATATGCTACTTCTGTATTTTGTGTTGATGATTTTGATTTCTCAGTTGAACCCTCAGCCCTCGGTGGCACTCAGGTTTGGTTCGAGCTTGAGATCTCGGATGATGATACCCACGTGTGGAATGATTTGATACCGATAATCATCGATGGAGCAAATCTTGATTTTGAAGACATTACTATAATGGATGGAAATAATGGAATACTCGATCCAGGTGAAACAGCAGATGTTATTGTCACACTGAAAAATGCCGGAACTGTTACAGCTTATAACATACAGGGCGTGTTAACCAGTTCCGATGATAAAATAATTGTGGAGGATGATACAGGTACCTGGGGACCGATCTATCCAGATGACATGGCAAGTAATAATTCTAACACTTTTGAGGTAACCGCAGATTTTCAGATAATTCCAGGAAGTCAGTATTATCTGCAGCTTCATCTTACAAATCCTTCCGGATATGATGAGTATGTTTCAGTTTTACTTGAAGTCGGTTCAGTTGACATAGGTGATCCTCTTGGGCCAGATCCTTATGGTTACTACTGTTATGATTCAGGTGATACGGATTATACTATCGCTCCAGTTTATACATGGATAGAGATTGATCCCAACTACGGCGGGAATGGAACAGTCCTTTCTCTATCAGATTATGGAGATACGGGTGATATAGCCGATCTTACCTTGCCATTTAATATTACATTTTATGGTAGAATGTATGAAACCATTACCGTGTGTACAAATGGGTGGCTTGCACCAGGTGGATCAGAACAAGCATCATTTATGAATAGACCCATTCCTGAAGCTGGAGGACCTTCTCCAATGATCGCAGCTTTCTGGGATGATCTGACCACTCAGAGTGGAGGACGTGTGTGCTATTATTATAATCCCAGTTCGCACTATTATGTTGTTGAGTGGTCGAGAATGAAGAATGATTATAATAACGCCACAGAAACTTTCCAAGTTATTATATATGATTCTGCATATTATCCCACTCCAACTGGTGATTCTGAGATTCTTGTGCAATACAAAACAGTGAATAATGTAAATGCCGGTTATTATTCAGGTGGGTATATCCACCATGGAGAATATGCTACGGTTGGGCTTGAAGATCCAGATGGCATTTCTGGTCTGGAATATACATTCAGCAATAATTATCCTACTGCTGCCAGAATCCTTGATGATGAAATGGCTCTTCTTTTCACTACCCGTGGCGCAGAGGTACTGGACCCACCTTCGGCAAATATATCTCCTATGATGTTCAATTTTGAGATAGAGCAAGGACAAACCGGAACCGATATATTGGAAATATCAAATTCTGGAGAGTCTAATCTGATATTCTCAATAGATAAGGAATATCAAAATTCTAGGGATTCTGGCGGACCAGATGCTTATGGTTACATGTGGGTTGATTCAAATGATCCAGGAGGACCAGATTTTGAATGGGTTGATATTAGTGCAGTTGGTACAAGCGTTTCATTCACACATAATGATCATGCTGCTGGACCTTATAATATTGGTTTTGATTTCAAGTTTTATGGTGAGACATATGATGAATTCATTATAAATCCCAATGGCTGGATAGGATTCGGTTCGGATTGGACAGACTGGCATAATTACTCAATTCCAAGAGCAGATGCTCCCAGACCGGCTATATTCGGTTTCTGGGATGATCTCGATCCTATACAGGGTGGAGAAGTTTCATATTATACTAATGGGATTGATAGTCTCGTTATCTGGTTTGATGATGTTATCCATTATCCAGGACAACAAAATGGAACCTATAATTTCCAGATTATCATTACTGAGAACGGGGGAATCAAATACCAATATGATTCTGTATCAGGAGATACTGATTCTGCAACTATCGGCATTCAAAATGCAAATGGCTCTATCGCACTTGAAGTAGCATATAACGAATATTATGTGCAGAATAATCTTGCTGTTGAATTTTATCGTGTAATAGACTGGTGCTCTGTTGAGCCATCTAATGGAATTGTGTTCCCGCTGGATTCTCAAGAAATTACTATTCAAGTTGATACCGAAGATCTGGACTATGGGGAAACATACTATTGCGATCTTTATCTCACGACTAATGATCCCAATCATAGTTTGGAAATTATACCGATTGCACTTACTGTAGGTGATCTTGATTATGGTACTGTCGAGGGAATAGTAGAATTGATTGGTGGCTCTGCTACACCAGATAATGTCATCATCACAGTTGGAGCAAATCTTATCTTTCCTGATGAGCTTGGATTCTTTTCATCACAAATTCCAGTTGGGACCTACACGTTCTCAGCTCAGTGCAATGGTTACGATCCATTTATTGAACAGATAGAGATCTATGTTGACCAAACAACTTATATTGATCCCATTCTGGAATTTGTAGAAGCTCCAGAAAATATCTGGGCTGAAATATCTGAAGAATATAAAGCATTGATCAGATGGAATGACGTTAATTCCTTGAAGAAAGGAAGACTCTTCCAATCATACACTCTTTTATATAGAGTTAATGATGGCGATTGGGAAGAACTGGTTTCAGGTCTGAATGATACAACTTATGTACATGATCTATTTGCCATGCCAGACGCAGATTATAAATACGGAGTTAAAGCTGTATATGAGAATTCTGAGAGCCAGATCACCGAGACAGATGTAATTACCATTTTTCGCTTTGTAGATACAAGGTTTGAATTTTCACTATCTAATGGTGCTAGTCCCGAAGAAATACAATTTTCACTTACCGGACTTGATACGATCTATACTCAGGTCTTTGAAGAGATTACTCCTCCTTCAGGTGTGCTTACTTTTGATGATGTATTTATGAGTGATTATCATCTTGTTGCCGAGAAAATAGGATATGAGACTATTGATGAAATAATAACGATTTCATCTGATACGACCGAGTTTGAATACACCCTCCAATACATCACTGCAACTGGCGATCAACCAATTCCGCTGGTTAATAAGATCGAACAGAATTATCCGAATCCATTTCATGTCATAGATGGAGAAAGTGTTTCAACTCAAATTTCTTATCATGTTGCCAAACCTGCAAATATCACGATTGAAATATTTAATATTAAAGGTGAAAAAGTTAAGATTCTAATTAATGAGCATGTTGATCCGGGTATATATACTGTTGCTTGGAATGGTCTCGATTCAAATAAAAAAGCTATGAGTTCAGGGATCTATTTCTATAGAATGCTCATTGATGGTAAGCCGTACGAAAGCAAGAAATGTATTCTCATTAGATAGATCGTGAATACATTCTAATTATAGATTTTTTTTAATAAGGAGTTTTTGTTTATGAAAAAATTTTTAATGATAGTGGGGGTACTATTTTTATTTGCGGGATTATCCGCTTCTACTATTGAACAAGTATATCACTTTGACAATCCTGTAGTACGAAGAGTTGATGCTGATTATCATACAATAGAATTTTCTTCAACAATGCAATCAGCTAACATAGGGCAACCCGTACTTCCATACAGGGCAGTTTCGTTACTCTTACCACCAGGCGAAGAAGCTATTTCTATTGAGATAATTGCAGAAGATAAAATATCTCTTACTGAAACGTATGTACTCTATCCCAGGCAATATACTCGTCCCATTTCAAAGGGCGAATCTGGAATATTTGCGATAAATCACAAACTTTATAACGATTCGACAACTTATCCTAAATCCTTACATGGAGAACTTACGACTCATTATATGAATGGATATGGATTTGCTTTTTCATCAGTTACACCAGTACAGTATATTCCAAAAACTGGAGAAGTATCTTACTTCAGAACTGTTCGAGTCATAGTTACCACTGAAGAAATAAGTAACAAGCAAGAGAATCTTCTTTCGGTAATTTCCTCAAGTGATATTACGCAGAAAGTATTACATATAGCAGATAATCCAGATATGATAGAATTCTACTCTCCTTCAGCTCGAAATGATGATTATAATATTCTAATCATTACTCCTCAAGATTATATAGATGAATTTGACGATCTTATCGCAATGTATCTCACTCAAGGATTACTAACTGAGGTCGCTGCGGTGGAAGATATAGATTTGATTATGAACGGAAGTGATGTTCAGGAGAAAATAAGAAACTATATTATTCAGGAGTATCAGAACGCAGGCATTGAATATGTGATACTGGGTGGAGATAATGAATATATTCCCCATAGAGGATTTTATTGCCAGGTGCAATCTTCGTCAGTATATACAGATGATGATATTCCAGCAGATCTTTATTATTCAGCGCTGGATGGAACATGGAACGATGATGGAGATAGTTATTGGGGTGAAATAGGTGAAGATGATCTTCTTCCTGATGTTTCAGTTGGAAGAATTTCTTTCAGCAATTCAGCTGAACTCGCTAATGTTCTCAACAAATCTATGATGTATCAGGAATCACCAATTTTGGGCGAACTTGAAGATCCTATTCTGGCTGGTGAAGATCTATACGATAATCCCCAGACGTGGGGTGGTGATTACCTTGATCTCCTTGTTGGTTACCATGAAGATAATGGCTACACGACTGATGGCATACCTCCTTCACAAAATATAGAAACGTTATATGACCGTGATATTGGTTACTGGGATAGTTCTCAGTTGATAAACAAGATCAATGAGGGGAAATCCTATATTCATCATTCCGGTCACGCTAGTGAGACTTACTGTATGAGAATGTACAGCAGTAGTATTACTAACTCAAATTTCAGTGATGTAAATGGAATCATACATAACTATACACACGTATATACACATGGATGTCTTTCCGGTGCTTTCGATGATAATGATTGTATCGCAGAAAAGATGGTCAATTTAGAAAACTTTGCTGCATCTTTTGTAGGTAACTCGCGATATGGATGGTTCAATGAGGGGCAGACAGAAGGTCCTTCTGCACATCTGCATAGAGAATATGTCAATGCATTATACATGCTTCGGACTGATAGAATTGGTGAAGCTCATTTAGATTCAAAAATTTATACTGCTCCATGGGTGAATGCTCCCGGTCAGCACGAGGAAGGTGCACTAAGATGGTGCTTTTATTGTTGTAATGTGATAGGGGATCCTGTAATGTCCATCTGGACTGGAGAACCAATCGCATATCAGGTAACTCATCCAGATAGTATATATATTGGTCAAAATCAGTTACAAGTTGCTGTCTCAGGAATGGGAAACTCAACTGAAGGTTTGGTTTGTACTCTTTTAAAAGATGGGGTATTTCATGGAAAAGCTGTGGTTAATTCCTCTGGAATCGCATCAATTCCTATTGATCCCGTCTTTACTGAAGTTGGAACCATTCAGTTGTTCATAACAGGATACCAGGCACTCAAATCTGAATATGATATTACGATAATTCCCAGTGCTGGAGCGTATGTAATTATTGATACTTTTGCAACAAAGGATGATAACAATAACATTCCAGAATATACTGAAGAAGTAACATTTGATTTTACTCTTGAAAATGTTGGTACACAGGATGCTACCAATGTAATAGCAACTCTTAGCACTAATGATGATTACATTACCTGTTCCTACTCCACAGCTTTTTTCGGCACAATTCTGGCTGGAGGAACTGCAACTCAGGAAGATGTGCTACCAATTATTGTCGATGCATATGTTCCTGATCAGCATATTTCAACTATCAATATGAATATTTCCGCTGATGATGAACAAACCTGGGATATGCAGTTGTCGATAACACTCAATGCACCAGTATTAGAGATGGGAGAAGTGATTATCGATGATAGCTCTGGTGATAATGATGGTATACTTGATCCAGGCGAAACGGTTACAATGACTATTCCAACAATGAATACCGGACATGCAACAAGCCCGGAAGCTACTGCAGTTCTTAGTTGTACGAATAACTTAATTACAATACAATCTTCATCAGTAAATCTTGGACTGATTGAAGCTGGAGTAACTGAAAATGCAGAATACATCGTTTCTGCTGATCCCCAATTAAATGAAGGAACTTCAGTAACGTTCCAATTTGATGTCAATGCTGGCTCATATTCAATATATGAGAGCTTTGATATGTGTGTGGGATTGATGATAGAAGATTTTGAGTCTGGAGATTTCTTTACTTACGATTGGTATTTCGGTGGAAATGCAGATTGGACGATTGATGAGCTACACTCATTTGAGGGTACATATTGTGCAAAAACAGGAACTATTGATAATCAGTCTGAAACCTCTCTGAAGATCGACATTGAAGTATTTACCGATGGAGAAATAAGTTTCTGGAAGAAAGTTTCAACTGAAAACAATTATGATTTTTTGCAATTCTATATTGATGGCTCAATGCAGGATGAATGGAGTGGAGAGATTGACTGGTCACAGGAAACATATTTGATTTCTGCTGGTGTGCACACGTTAGAATGGAGATACGACAAAGACTGGTCTGTTACAGGTGGACTGGATTGTGCATGGATTGACTACATTATCTTTCCACCACTAGGAGCACAAGTATCCAATGATGAGATTTCTGAAATTCAGCAAAACTTCCTCGAATCAAATTTCCCAAATCCTTTTTCAACATCCACATCGATCTCCTTTATGCTAAAAGAACCGGCAAAAGTTGAGATCAGCATCTATAATATATTGGGGCAGAAAGTGAAAACTCTTATTAATGATGAGAAACAGACAGGTTTTTATTCATTAGAGTGGGATGGAAATGATGCCTCTGGTATCCCCGTGGCAAATGGTGTTTATTTTTATCGTATGGCCACGAATGGTTTTCAACAATCCAAGAAAATGATTTTAATAAAATAAATTGAGGAGTCTTACATGAAAAAACTGATTGTAGTAGTTATTCTTAACCTTATTTCACAATTTTTAATTGGTCAAACAATTTGGCAAGATGACGGTATTCCAGTTCGACAAGGAGTTAATATCGAATGGTATAGATCTGGTGCGTCTCTGGAAGATGGCTCGGTAGTATATGTATGGTCGGATACGCGCAGAGGAGATCGTGATGTATGGGCCCAGCATGTTGATATCAATGGAAATCTTCTCTGGGGAGCTGATGGGATCATGGTGAATGGAGAGATAAACAGGCAGGAAGATCCTGTTGTTATCAATACCGGAGATGGCGGTGTCATAGTCACATGGATTGATTTCAGGAATGAAGATGCCGGAGATGTTTATGCTCAAAAATTAGATGAAAATGGAAACTTGCTTTGGGATACAGAAGGTGTTCCGTTATGTCTTGCTGGCGATGTTCAAATCTCTCTGAATATAGTTAATGATGCAAATTATGGTGCATATGTTATCTGGATTGACTCCAGAAATCCTGGCGGTGTAGATATTTATGGAACTCATATTGATGCTGATGGTAATATCGTTTCTGGGTGGGACGTAAATGGAAATCCGATTGCTGCAACTAATGGGGCTCAGGATCAGCACACGTTCTGGGAAGATGGAACCGGAGGAGCGATCGTTGCTTGGCATGATACAAGAGAAGCTTCCAACGAAAATCTTTATATGCAACGAATTGCATCAAATGGTGACTTGCTTTGGGACTTTGGCGGAACGTTGTTGTGTGGAGCAACAGGGACACAAAGTAATGTGAAAATGTGCCCGGATGGAACTGGTAGTTTTATCTTCACATGGAGAGACAAACGAGATGATTCAGATGGTGATATACGCGCGAGAAGAGTGGATATCGATGGAAATCTGTTATGGATTCCAGCAGTGGTTATTTACTCAGGAGATGAGGTTCAGAAGGATCCACGAATTACTGAATCCACAGATACCGGGGCGTTCATTGTATGGGATGACTACCGCAATGATCCGTATAGCTCAGATATTTATGCTCAAAAGACCAATGTAGATGGCGTACTTCAGTGGAATGCTGATGGGCTTCCACTCTGTACTGCCCCGAATGATCAACTTGAACCTCGTCTTATCAATGATGCAAATGGAGGATGCTACTTCGTATGGACTGATGGGCGTGATGGAGGACATCCTTATGAAGATATCTATATGCAGCATGTTAATGATACGGGTAATATTCAATGGGAAGCCAATGGTAAAATGATTTGCGACGCATATGGAGAGCAGTTTTCCCCGCTTCTCAGAGGAGATGGAAACGGAAAAGCTTATGCTATTTGGGGGGACAATCGGACAGGCTCTACTGGTTTATACCTTCAAATCCTCGACGAAGCTGGTACAGAATATCTTGCTGTTAATGGTAAATTGATCTATTACGGACTTTGTGGAGATGCCAAACATTACAGTATATTTTATGACACTGATAAATCAATTATTCTCTGGGAGGATAGCAGAAGTCCATATATTGGCAATCAACTCTATATGCAAACCCTTTCGGCAGATGGAAGCATCGGGCTTGTACAAAATGGAGAGCCAATTACAGATGCTACTGGATCTGACCAGGAAAATGTTGATGCTATATATAATATACAGGAAGGAGAACTGGTTGCAGTCTGGGAGGAAAATAGAACAGGATTCAAACAAGTATATGCTCAAGCGGTAGATGACTTATGTACGTCCCTATGGGCGGATAGCGGTCTTGTGCTGGGGGAATCATTCGGCGATGAACAAAATCCTAAAATATCTTCAATCACAACAGCAAAGAATACCGAATATTATGCAGGCTGGTCTGATTATCGCGATTTTATGAATCCCGGAATCTTCGGACAGAAGATTATTGATGGTATACGCCAGTGGGACGATGCAGGTTTTGAGATTGTTAATAGAGATGGTCAGGATAAACTTACAGATATTGTTGGAAGATATTTCATTTTCCAGAGTGGATCATGGAACGATCAGAATATTTATGTGAAATTGATAGATGAAAATGGTTCTACTGCTGCTGGTTGGCCTGTGGATGGCTTGGAAATATGTACTGCTGTGGGAAATCAGGATAATGCTACAGGCATGATGATTCCTGAAGGGCTTCTTGTCGTCTGGGAGGATAATCGTGATGGTTTATCCATATATGGACAGATTGTTACTGAAGATGCCACTACGCTCTGGCAAGCTGACGGCCTACCTCTAGCTGATTATAATAATGATCAGGATGCCCCTGTTTACATTTATCATGATAATATATATCTCGTATGGGAAGATTTTAGGAATGGAGTGGATTTCAATGTCTTTGGACAAGCATTTGAGTCTTCCACCGGCACAATGCTGTGGAATGCGGACGCTGTTCCAATTGTGGATATTACTAACGATCAGTCAAATCCTGCAATAGCTTTTATTGATGATGTCATGTTCATTCCATGGCAGGATTTCCGAAATGGTTCTAATGCAGACATTTATTCACAGAAAGTTACAGTAACTGGTTCACTCGAATGGATAGATGATCTTGCAATTTGTACAGCTATTAAAAATCAATCAGGTCCATTATCTGTACCTTTTGATGATAATTTTGCATGTTGTATTTGGCAAGATGCCCGTTCGAGCGGAAAAGCCGACATTTATAATATCTATGCACAAAAAGTAGAAATAAATGAAGTGAGTATCGATGATGAGCCAGGACACCAGGATCTGATCTTTATTCATCATTATCCCAATCCGATCTCAGAGAATGTACAGTTCCATATAGCCGAACATGCAATTCTACCTGGAACGCAGCTGCAAATATATAATCTCAAGGGACAGCTCGTGTATTCCAGTGAGCTGAATTCTGCGAACTCTAATTATACTTGGAATCTTTACGATAAGGATAATAAAAAAGTTAAAAATGGCGTTTATTTCTATAAATTGAGCGGACAGGAAATAGATCAAGTGAGTAAATTACTCATTATTAGATAACAATGAAATCGATTTTTTTATTAGTATTTTTGCTTTGCTTTGCATTTCAAAGCATTGCTCAGGTATCGCTTCCTGAAAGGTATCATACATATGCTGAGATTATAGCAGAATTAGATTCACTTCAGATTGTTTATCCTGATTATGTTTTTGTGGATTCGATAGGAGTTACAAAGACTGATTCTATTCCCATCTGGGCAGTAAAACTATCGGATAACGCAGCTATAGATGAAGATGAAGCCGCAGTATTATATGTGGGGCAATGTCATGCTGAGGAGGTTCTGGGAGTCGAAATTACCATGTACATGATCAACGAGATACTGAACCATATGTATCAAAATCCTTATGCGATTTGGCTTTCAGAATTAGAAATTTGGTTCATTCCGACAATCAATCCGGAAGGTTTGCAGGTGGTCATGGACGATTGGGATATTTCATTTAGAAAAACTAAGCGAGATAATAATTACAACGGTATATTTGATTTTGAACCAGGTCCTGGAGATGATATTGACGGTGTTGATCCAAATAGAAATTATTCATATAACTGGGTGCATGGAGATACTCTGTATGACCAAGGTGGGGAAGAACGCTACGATTACTATCGTGGACCCTACCCATTCTCAGAAGGTGGGACAACAGCAATAAAAGAGCTTGCTGAAGAACAGAATTTCCTGTACTCGATCAACTGGCATTCATCAAGAACAGGTAATTTTTCTGAAAAAGTTTTCTATTCTTGGGAGTGGGATGGTGTAAAACGACCACCTGATTTCGATTACAATAAGATCATCGGTGAAACAGTTGCTGGTTTGATCGAAACAGAAGATGGCACTGGATATTATGAACCATCACCCTCGAGGGGAAGAAAAGGAAATGCTCAAGACTGGTTCTATGCTAAGCACGGTACTGTGCAGCTACTTATCGAATGTGGAACAGAGAATTTGCAGCCCAATGCAGCACTTGTGGATGATACCTGCGAACGGTGCAAACTTGGAGCTTATTGGCTCATGAATAGAGCACTCGGCTACCAGACTGATGCCTCATTACTAACCGGACACATCACTGATGCTGGAACAGGTCTTCCTATTGTAGCAGAAGTATATATCGATGATCATGATGTGATATATTTAGAACCCAGACGTTCTGATGAAATTTATGGACGATATTGGCGGTTACTTTCTCCTGGTACTTATTCTGTAACCTACAGAAAAAAAGGATACAAGGATACAACTCTAACTAATGTAACTATTAATAATTCTGGCTGGACGATCAAAAATATTGCTCTTGAACCACTTCAGGAAATCACAGTTACAGGCAGCATTCATAATAATGGCTCTCCAATAC
>DRBZ01000041.1 GCA_011043895.1 Candidatus Cloacimonadota bacterium | reverse complement strand
CATTAAAATAATCGTTACTGACGTGAGAAATTTCATGACCTTATTAAGATTGTTTGATATCATCGAAGCAAAAGCATCCATCGTGCTTTTAAGAATATTCGCATGGATCGAGGTCATTTCTATAGCTTGTTTATTATCAATAATCATATCCTCGAGCAGGTCTTCATCCTCTTCATATTTAGTGAAAATGCCAATCCGTGTGAGTTTTTCGAGGACTGAACTGTTTGACCGAAGCGAAGTGGCAAAGTAAACCAGACTCTTCTGCAGGTCAAGCAGGTCCATAAGCAGTTCATTATTCATGGATTCTTCGAGCTGATCCTCAATATTATTTGATATTCTATTGATCCTTTTCAGATAGTTCAAATAGACTGTTGCGGTTCGGGACAATATTTGCAGAATTAACCGATTTCTTTTAGCAGTTGAAAAATTCTTCACTCTCCCTTTAACAAAATTCTGCAGCACATCATCATCTTTGGAAGAAACCGTGATAATGCATTTCTCTGTGAGAATTATTCCTAAGGGCAATGTTATGAATTGGATGACTGCTTCTTCATCATCCTCGAAATAGGGAGTTTGCGTAATGATGAGCCGTTTGCCGTCTTCAAGTTCCATTCGGGGACCCTCATTTTCATCCAAAGGATCTTCGATGAAGTCTTTCGGGATATCAAATGTAGATGTAATCTGCTCGATCTCTTCAGGAGATGGGGAAACAAGATAGATCCAGATATCTTGTTCATTTAAATCAGCAACTTCAATTTCTTCAAGGTTTTTATTAACTGTCTTAAATACTTTGATCATACATGCCTACTTAAATTTACTTTATGAAAAAACAAAATGGGAGTATAAGGTTGTCAAGGAAATGGAAGCTGAGTAAATTTTATTTTATTTAAAACAAACTTCATTTATATGAATTTCACACAAGGATCGCTAAGAATTTTAACCACGAAAATCACGAAAGAAAACGAAAAAGAATTATGAATATGAAAACATCATGTAGTTCAACTTCTGTTCGCCATCGTTTATGCGCTTCGCTGCGAACCACCTCCTGTAAAAAATTGGATGTCATTCTGAATGAAGCGAAGCGCAATGAAGAATCTCCTATGCATATTGATTTATATTTATCCGGGAGATACTTTCCGTCTTCGTTTCACTTCGCAGTGGCATGCGCTCGATAATTCACTCCCTCGAGGATGACAATGTTTGGCATAAAGATAAGAGTATCACGCAAAGACCGCAAAGAAGCGCAGAGAGTGCCGAGCTGAAGACACTATTCCAAATACAATTTGCAAGATTAAGTATTTTTCATTTTTAATCAAAAGAATTCTTCGATGCTTGCGTCGGGATTTCCAAATTTTCTCCCCCATATTTTTAGGGGAGATGCCGAAGGCAGAGGGGTAAATAATAGAAAATTCGTTTTTTAGCTTGCTGAAATAAAGTTAGCAAAATACTCCTTGGCTTGCCACGGAGATACTCAACTTTAAGAATTTTCTTTATTAATTCATTGATTAACACATTCTATATAAGAGTTCTATACATAATTTTAGTAGTTATATAATTCCATCTGTGAGAAGGAAATTCACCCATAAACTTCTTCCAATTATATTTCGTTGCCTTCATATTTTTTCCTTTTACTTGAATTAGCAAGAATCATTATATACTTGTTAAATTTTATGCAATATTTCTATTCTCATCAGTTTTCTTGACGAGTATAGGGACTCAAAATTTTAAGTGAATATAGTCTATTTCAGCTAAATAAAGTTATTGAGGATACATGAATCCGGAAATCACAGATGAACTCATTGAAGAACATGGTCTTTCAAAAGAAGAATACAAGCGCATTCTATCAATATTAGGAAGAGACCCAACAATCACCGAGTTGGGAATTTTTTCTGTAATGTGGTCGGAACATGCTAGTTATAAAAATTCAATCCTGCAATTGAAAACACTTCCTCGTTCCGGAGAATGCCTGCTTAAGGATGCAGGCGAAGAGAATGCAGGCGTGGTCGATATCGGAGATGGGTTTGCAGTCGCTTTCAAGATCGAAAGCCACAATCATCCTTCTGCATTGGAACCATACCAGGGAGCAGCGACAGGAGTTGGCGGCATTCTCAGAGATGTTTTTACTATGGGAGCACGTCCAATTGCATCATTGAACTCGCTTCGCTTCGGTTCGCTGGATAATCCCCACGTGAAGCACCTGCTTAAAGGTGTGGTCAAAGGTATTGCAGATTACGGCAACTGCATGGGCATTCCGACGGTTGCAGGAGAGATTTATTTCGACGACAGCTATGAAGGAAATCCCCTCGTAAATGTCATGACGGTTGGGACGATCAAACATGAACACATTGCTACTGCTGCGGCATACGGAGTGGGAAATTATGTTCTCTATGTCGGCTCATCTACTGGAAGGGATGGTATTCACGGCGCAACATTTGCATCGGTCGAACTGACTGAGGAGTCTGCAGAAAAGCGAACTTCTGTGCAGGTAGGGGATCCATTCATGGAAAAACTTCTCCTCGAAGCAACACTCGAAGTGATCAAAAATGATCTTGTGGTCGGCATCCAGGATATGGGAGCTGCCGGCTTGACATGCTCATCCTCAGAAATGGCTGCAAAAGCTGGTACCGGTGTCGACATTGACGTTTCACTCGTTCCAAAAAGAGAAACAGGGATGACTCCTTACGAGGTTATGCTTTCCGAATCTCAGGAACGCATGCTGCTCGTAATCGAACCGAAAAACTTCAAGAAGGTACAGGAAGTTTACGAAAAATGGGATCTCCATGTTGTGAAGATCGGTGAAGTGACTGATGATAAAATGCTGAGAGTTCGAAATATTGGAAAAATTGTTGCAGAAATACCAGCACATACTCTTGTATTGGGTGGTGATGCACCTGTGTATAAGAGAGATACGAAAAAACCATCCTATCTTGAAGCACTTCAGAATTTTGATGAAAACACTGTTCCAGAACCTCATGATTATACTCAAGTAATAAAACAACTTCTCTCTTGCCCAAATATAGCCAGTAAAAATTATGTGTACACACAATATGATCACATGGTGAGAATAAACTCAGTGATCGAACCTGGCTCTGACGCGGCAGTAATTCGTATAAAAGGCACAAATAAAGCCCTTGCAATGACCACCGATTGTAATGGAAAATACTGTTACCTCGATCCTTATGAAGGAACAAAAGGAGCAGTTGCAGAAGCTGCGAGAAATATTGTATGTTCAGGTGGGAAACCTCTTGCGATCACGAACTGCCTGAACTTCGGCAATCCCTATAAAAAAGATGTGTATTGGTATTTTTCTGAGTGCATTCGCGGCATGGGAGATGCGTGCAGATTTTTTAAGACACCGGTGACAGGTGGCAATGTAAGTTTTTATAATGAAACAGTGAAAAGTGCGGTGTATCCGACGCCCACAATTGGCATGGTTGGACTTGTCGAAAATCTCAAAAATGTCACATCACAATTCTTCAAAGATGTAGGTGATCTCATCGTGTTATTAGGTAACTCCTGTGAAAGCATCGGTGGATCAGAATATCTTCAAATTGTAACAGGTAAAGTAGTTGGTCATGCACCAAAAGTCGATCTGGATTTCGAACATAAGGTTCAGACTGCATGTCTTCAGGCAATAAAAATGGGTATCATCCGTTCTGCACACGATTGCTCTGAAGGTGGACTTGCTGTTGCACTTGCAGAGAGTTGTTTTAATCCTTATGGATTGTTTGGTGTAAAGATTACATTGACTTCTTCTCATAGGCTTGATTTTGTCCTCTTTGGTGAAGCTCATTCTCGAATTATTATTTCAATAAGAAGAGATGATCTCAATAAACTCAATCAAATCTTGAATAAAATCGATGTGCCTTCTCACATCTTGGGAGAAGTCATACATGAGAGATTCATCATTGACGATTTTATTGATGCACCTATTAATAACTTATACGATCTCTGGTATCATGCTATTGAAAGGAAAATGCAAAACGTACAATGATACAATATCCTGACATAAATCCAACGATAGTTACTATTGGACCTCTTCAGGTAAGATGGTATGCTTTGATGTACATACTATCATTCGTAATCTCTTACTTTCTTCTGAAAAAGTTGTATAAAGAACGAAATCTTCATATTGACAAGAATCACTATGAAAGTTTATTTTTTTACCTGATACTCGGCGTCATTGTTGGTGGGCGGCTTGGGTATGTACTCTTTTATAATATTGGAGAAGTGATCAGGAATCCAATAGAAATCTTTGCAGTGTGGCATGGGGGTATGTCCTTCCACGGAGGTATGATATCTGCAATTTTCTTTGGTTATCTTTTCTGCAAAAAATATCATTATGGTTTTTATAAACTCGCAGATCCAACCGTAGTGGTAGCTCCTCTTGGACTTGCACTTGGAAGACTTGGAAACTTCATCAATGCTGAGCTTTATGGAAGACCGACAGATCTTCCCTGGGGCATGCTCTTTCCCGGTGAAACTTTACCACGTCATCCTTCTCAATTGTATGAAATGTTTCTAGAAGGAATACTGCTTTTCATCATTCTTTTTATATTGATAAAAAGAAAAAATCTGAAAAAAGGATTTGTTTTCTGGACATTTATATTTCTTTACGGTGTATTCCGGTTTCTTGTAGAGTTCGTTCGTGAACCAGATGCGCATCTAGGGCATCTTATTGGATTTTTGACCATGGGGCAGATCCTTAGCTCGCTGATGATAATCGCAGGTATCATTGGGTATATCTCGATTTTCAAAAAGAAGCAAATCAAAGAAAATAATGAATACTCAGAAGATATTGAACAAGGTGACACTGAATAGGATCATATCAGGTGTTGTATTTCTTCTCATCCTGGTTGGATGCAGTACAACATCTACCCCAAAAGAGCTCGATCTCATACGAATTGAAGAGAAGATTGCTAAAAATCTTGGATATCTCACCCAATGCAAAGCTCAGGGGATTGCCAATATATTTTTCGAAAATTTTGAAATAAAAACCAACTTTGTATTGAGAAAAAAAGATACAAAAGTCCGAATAGATGTACTTTCCAGTGGAATACTTGGACTTTCTCCAACACCAAGAGCGCTTATATTACTCATCGATGATTTTATCAATGTCTTTCTGCCTGAGGAGAAGAAATTGATTCTTACACGCATATCACCGAATATCTCATTGATAAATATTCAAGGTTTAATAGCTGAATATGGAATAATCGAGAATTTCGGTTACTATATGTGCTCTCCATATAATGGTGTCTACTACTTCTTCGATAAGCATTATCACCTGGAGATCGTCCAGATTAAAGACATACGCATTCAATTTTTAAAGTACAAAAAACACAAACCTTATATTATATCAATCAGCAAAAACAAAAATGAGATTGCATCCCTTGAAGTGGATGTATGGGAAGAAGCACAGGTTGATACAACAAAATTTAACTTCGATGTACCCGGAGATGTAAATATTGAAGCAAATCTTATAAATTTAAATGCAATCTTAGAACAGGAAGAATTGAATGAATAAGGATAAGATTATATGATAACACGTTATACAACCAAAGAAATGGCTGATCTATGGAGTCTGGAGAATAAATTTAAGAAGTGGCTTGAGATTGAGATCGCTGCTGTTGAAATAATGAATGAACTTGGATTAGTACCGGATATAGATCTGAAGAATATTCAGGAGAAGGCAAAATTTTCTGTTACAGAAATTGATGAAATAGAAAAGAAAGTACATCATGATGTCATTGCATTTCTCACCAACGTTGGACAAAATGTTGGTCCTTCATCGCGTTACATTCATCTGGGAATGACCTCATCTGATATTATTGATACTGCGAATTCACTTCTTATGAAAGAAGCTGCGGAGCTTTTATTGAAAGTGATGCGGGAACTCTCTGTCATACTTATGGATAGGGCATTCCAATATAAAAATACTATCTGCATGGGTCGTTCTCATGGAATTCATGCAGAGCCCACAACCTTTGGTTTAAAGTTTGCACTCTGGTATGATGAGATGCAAAGGAATATAAAACGAATGGAACGTGCACGTGATAGTATATCTGTTGGACAGATTTCCGGAGCTGTGGGCAATTATGCCCACCTTTCAACAGACGTAGAAAAGTATGTGTGCAAGAAATTGGGATTGAAGCCAGTCAATATCGCCACACAGGTCATTCAGCGTGACAGATATGCAGAATATGTTTCCACCATTGCAATTGTAGGAAGTACACTCGAGAAAATCGCTCTGGAGATACGGCACCTCCAGAGAACCGAGGTGCATGAAGTGGAAGAAGGATTTGCATCAAGGCAGAAAGGATCTTCTGCAATGCCCCATAAAAAAAATCCCATTATTGCAGAACGTATGTGTGGTTTAGCCCGGATTCTGCGAAGTAATGCTCAAACTGCTTTTGAAAACAATGCACTTTGGCACGAACGAGATATAAGTCATTCTTCAGTAGAAAGGATCATTCTACCTGATTCAACTACACTTCTGCACTATATGCTTGTTAAATCAAAAGAATTAATTAAGAATCTCGTTGTGTTTCCGGAGAAAATGAAAGAAAATATGGATATTACTCATGGATTGATATTCAGCCAGACAGTTTTGCTTACACTGGCAGACAAAGGGCTTTCCCGCGAAGATGCCTACGATATAGTACAGAAAGCTGCAATGGAATGCTGGGAAACAGGAAAGAAATTCAAAATAATACTAAAAAGAACCAAAGAAATTACTTCAATTCTTGATGAAGAAGAAATTGAAGCATTATTTCAGATGGAAAAATTCACAAAAAACGTTGATACAATTTTTTCCAGAGTTTTTCACGCAAAGGAGTAACTGTGATAAGAGCAACTATATATGTAACTCTTAAACCCGAAGTACTCGATCCCCAGGGCAAGGTTATCAAAACCACACTTGATACTCTTGGATATCACAATGTAAAAGATGTTCGAGCCAGTAAGATGTTTGAGGTGACCCTTGATGCAGATTCTGAGAATATTGAACAGGAGATCGATGAAATTTGTGATAAAGTACTTGCTAATCCAAATATTGAAATCTACTCTTACAGAATTCATAAATGATAACAATTGAGTAAAATTTTATATGAAATACAACATAATCATTTTTCCTGGCTCAAACTGCGACTATGATGCTCATTATGTCACCAAACATCTCATGGGTGAAGAGACCGAATATGTATGGCACAAAGATACCTCTCTAAAAGATCCTGATTGTGTGATCATCCCTGGAGGATTTTCATATGGAGATTATCTTAGAGCTGGAGCAATTGCCAAATTTTCACCAATAATGAAAGAGGTTGTTGCCTTTGCCAACAATGGAGGATTAGTCATCGGTATCTGCAACGGCTTTCAGGTACTCACAGAAACTGGATTATTACCAGGAGCTCTGATGCTGAATAAATCACTTCTTTTTATATGCAAACATCAGTATGTGAAGGTAATTAATGTAAAAACTCCATTCACAGTGAAGATCAAACAGAATGCGATTCTTGATATTCCTATCGCTCATAATGAGGGCAATTATTTTATTGATGATGATGGACTAAAATCATTGCAAGATAATGATCAGATCGTCTTTCAGTATTGTGATAAAGACGGTTTTTTCAATGATGAATCCAATCCGAACGGATCACTGATGAATATTGCCGGTATTGTGAATAAAAACAGAAATGTCCTTGGTATGATGCCACATCCCGAACGAAGTTCAGATCCGATAATAGGAGTAACAGATGGGCGACAAATTTTCCTGTCCATCAAAAAATTCTTAAAAAAATGAACATTTTTACTGGAATATTGAATTTATTTCTACCAACATTATGTAGGTGTTGTGGAGAAAAAATAGAAACAAAGGAATTACTTTGCTCCACTTGCAAAAATGGGCTTATTGAATATCATTCAAATTCATGTACATTTTGTGGCACAGAATTGACAAACTCCCATATATGTTCACGATGTAAAGAGGAATATTTTTTTGATGAAGTTTATTCTGGTTATACTTATGGTTCTGTTATGCAAAAACTTATCCATGATTTCAAATATAATGAGTTCAAAAAAAATGGCTTCTGGTTGGCTCATAATTTCGGGGAACGTCTTATATCCACAGACATGATATCTAAGCTCGATTACATTGTTCCAGTTCCGCTACACAGGACAAAGAAAAGAGGGAGAGGGTTTAATCAATCGGACATAATCGCTGATGCTTTATCTCAGAGTATCAATATACCTGTTCTAAAGAATGTCATAGTAAGAAAGAAATTCACAAAAACACAGACCTTACTCAAAAAAGAAGAACGAGAGCAGAATGTTTCTCAAGCCTTTTGGTTAAGGAATCCTGAGGTGTTGAAGCATAAATCTGTAGTATTAGTTGACGATGTATTGACAACAGGTTCCACTATGAAATCAATAGCACTTTTATTACGAGAAAACTTAATAAATAAAGTATATGTTGCAACTTTGGCAAGAGCATGAGATATGGATGTAATTGTAGAGATATCAAAAGAAGACGCTTATGAACTGATGGATAGAACTGCGAAGTTCATTGTTGAACGAAGAATGGGATCTGCTGCGTTGCTATTTATTGAGTCTCTGCGCCCACTAAATTTTATTGCAAGTCAGATCCTGTATCTTGTTGCACCTTTTGCAGAGATCATTTTTAAACCAAAAGAATATCAAAAATTTGCCTGTGCGCTGGAAAATGATGAAAATATAAAATATTTAATGGACAAAATTGATGAACTTGATGCTGAATATCATAAGAAGATTAAAGCTGAAAAGAAAAAAGCCAAAGAGTTAAAATTGAAGAAAAAAGAATTAAAAAAGAAATTGAAATAAATCGGAGGAAATATGGCAAAAGAGCTACGATCAATTCTGGCTACCGACTGCGGTAGTACAACGACAAAAGCCATATTGATTAAGAAAATCGGTGACGAATACCGCCTTATTGTACGAGGAGAAGCTCCCACGACTGTAGAGGCACCATTTGATGATGTTACCAAAGGTGTTCTGAATGCAGTGGAAGAGGTAGAAGATCTTGTACATATACGCGGTGAAAAAGATCGAATGATCATCACAAATGAAACTATCGAAGTACCACAGGATGGAGAGAAAGGTGTCGATGCCTATGTCTCGACTAGTAGTGCTGGTGGAGGACTTCAGATGATGGTTGCTGGTGTGGTGAAAAGCATGACTGGCGAAAGTGCAGAGCGTGCAGCTCTTGGTGCCGGAGCGATCGTGATGGATGTGCTGGCAAGCAACGATAAACGTCTTCCTCACCAGAGGATAGAGCGGATCAGACATCTACGACCTGACATGATACTTCTTTCTGGAGGTATCGATGGAGGAACCACAAAGCATGTGGTTGAACTCGCAGAGATCATCGCTGCTGCTGATCCGAAACCTCGTTTAGGTTCTGAATATAAGCTACCTGTTATTTATGCAGGTAACAAAGACGCGCGGGATGCAGTAAAAGAAACTCTTGGTGATAAAGTTGACCTTATTATCACAGATAATATCCGCCCTGTGCTGGAAAGAGAGAATCTAGGTCCTGCTCGTGATAAGATCCATGATCTTTTCATGGAACACGTCATGGCACAAGCACCAGGTTATAAAAAGCTTATGTCCTGGGCACGAACAGAAGATGAAAACGGAAAGATGGAAGAAGTTCCCATCATGCCTACACCCGGCGCAGTGGGTAACATCATGCAAACCATTGCCAAAATTGAGAAGATCGAAGTAGTAGGTGTTGATATTGGTGGTGCAACCACTGATGTTTTCTCGGTGTTTACAGAAGAGCAGGTTTTCAACAGAACCGTGAGTGCAAATCTTGGAATGAGTTATAGTATTTCCAATGTGCTTGCCTCTACAGGTATCAAGAACATTCTACGCTGGGTGCCTTTTGATATTCCTGAAACTCAACTCAGAAATATGATCAAGAATAAGATGATACGTCCAACTACGATACCTTTTCTTGCAGAAGAACTCATGTTAGAACAAGCAATTGCGAAAGAAGCACTGCGTCTTGCTTTTGAACAACATAAAGAATTCGCTGTCACACTTAAGGGAACTCAACGGGAGCGGGAAATTTCAGAAGCATTCTCACAATCTACCTCAGGTGAGACAATTGTAAATATGATGACCCTTGATATTCTTGTTGGCTCGGGTGGAGTACTCTCTCATGCTCCACGTAGAAATCAGTCTGCAATGATGATGATCGATGCATTTTTACCAGAAGGTATTACTCGACTTGCAGTTGATAGTATTTTCATGATGCCTCAGCTGGGTGTGCTTGCAACGATCAGCGAGAAAGCTGCGACAGAAGTGTTTGAAAAAGACTGCCTTATTCATCTTGGGACATGTATTGCTCCAAAGGGTAAATGTAAACCTGGAAAGAATGCACTGGATGTGAAAATAGAACTCCCAGATGGTGAAATATTTGAAGAAACAATTCCTTTTGGAGAGATGAGAAAAATCAATCTAGGTATTGGTGAAACCGCAAAAGCTACGCTAAAGCCCCTTGGTGGAACAGATATCGGTGCAGGAAAGAACAGTGAAATAGAAACAACTTTGTCTGGAGGTGTTACTGGGATTATCATCGATACCCGTGGTCGTGAACTCTATTTTGATCAGAAGCTCAATAAAGAAACTATGAAGGCATATATTCCAGAAGATCATACTGAACGTGTAAAAGCGCTAATAAAATGGATGAAGGCTCTTGAAGTCTATCCTGAAGAATGGTTATCATAGGAGGTACTCATGGCACAAGCATATACTCCCGGACTTACTATTACAAAAAGCATCATCCTGAAAAAGGATAGAATCCTTCCTCTAAAAGGTGAAGTGGTGGTTAAAGTTGGTGATAAAGTAAAAGCAGAAGACGTTGTTGCCAAAACTGATCTTCCTGGTGATGTGCAACCTATCAATATTGGAAACAAACTTGGTATACCTCCTTCTGAAGTAGAACCCAGCATGTTGAAAAAAGCTGGCGAAAAAATTAAAAAGGATGAGATAATTGCTCAGACTAAAAGTTTCTTTGGTCTTTTTAGGAGTTCTGTAAAATCACCAATTACTGGAACGATTGAGAATATATCCAGCATTACAGGACAGGTACTCCTTCGTGAACCTCCTGTTCCAATTGATGTGAAAGCATTTATCGAAGGTGTCGTTACAAAAGTATATGAAGAAGAAGGAGTGCAGATAGAGAATAAATCTGCTTATATTCAAGGTATTTTTGGTATCGGAGGTGAAATTACAGGAGAGATCAAAGTACTTGTTGATGCACCGGACGCTGAGCTAATGCCAGAGCAGATCGACAATTCATGTACAGGCAAGATCATTGTAGGTGGTTCTATGGTCCGTCTTGCTGCAATCAAAAAAGCAATTCAGGTAAATGCAAAAGGTATTGTGGTTGGTGGCATTGATGACCAGGATTTGAAGGATCTACTTGGATTTGACATCGGAGTTGCAATAACTGGACATGAAGAAATTGGACTGACTCTCGTGCTTACTGAGGGATTCGGTCCAATCAAGATGGCTACAAAGACCTTTGATATCTTGAAACAATTTGAAGGATATAAAGCTTCAATGCATGGGAAAACACAGATACGTGCTGGTGTAATGCGTCCTGAAATCATTATTCCGATACCCTTCAAAGAAGCTGAACTCAAAGAAAAACCAAAATCCTTTTCGGGATTGAAAATTGGAAGCATAGTTCGAATCATTCGTGAACCTCATTTTGGAGAGATCTGCACAGTAACCGCACTTCCAGAAGAACTTGTCGTTGTTGAATCCGAAACAAAAGTACGTGTTCTCAAAGCAAAAATGGAAGATGGAATCGAAGTTACTATTCCTCGTGCAAATGTAGAAGCTATTGAAGATTAATCAAGAAATCTGAAGATACATTAAGGAGCTCGATCGAGCTCCTTATCTCCATACTTATGATAGCGATTAAAGAATTAATGACTATTTCAGTACCACAGCTCAAAAGTATTGCTACTGGTTATATTTCTCAGCACATATTTGAAATCTCAAAGGATGAAAGCTTTGAAAAAATTACGTATGTGCTGAAACGTAAAAAATTAAAAAAGTTTACCAAACGCGATATATTTGATGAGGATTCTTTTAAACATTATTCTTCCTTAGTTGGTAATGGATTTTGTCTTGGAGTTTATGATAAGAAAAGTTTGATTGGTTTCTGTATTGCAGAACCCGAAACATGGAACAGCAGTCTTTGGGTATGGGAATTTCATATAAAAAGAGAGTACCAACTACAAGGTTTTGGAAGTAAACTTATGATGGAGCTAGAAAAAAGATCGAGAAAAAATGATCTTCGGATTATTATCTGTGAAACACAAAACACAAATGTACCAGCTATTGATTTCTACCGTAAAAATGGATTTACTATTGATGGTTTCGATTTATCCTATTATTCGAATGAAGATCTTGAAAATGGTGAGATCGCCTTATTTATGAAAAAGAAACTATGATATATATAATTAAAATTCAGTACCACTTGAAAAGTTGAAGTTATCTATCTTCATAGCAGGAACAAGAAATCCACCACCAAAGAAACCACCAGCCATCTCATAGGTATTTCCAATCTCAACAATATTGGAAAACACATTAATAACACTTTCCGTGAAACGCATATTCTTTAGTGGTTTTGTAATTTCACCATTCTCTACCATAAAGAATCCATCTCTTGTCATTCCTGTCGTTAATAATTCAATTGGATCAATCAAGTTAGAATAATGAAAATGAGTTACTAGCACACCCTTTTTTGTGTTCTTGATCATTTGTTCAACAGAGCTATCACCTTTTTCAATTCGCATTGCAAATGGATAGGCGCCCTGTCTGGGAAGTGGAATGGCATGCCCATTGTTCTTTACCTTTGCCTGCTTGGCAATCCAACGATTTGTTACGAAATTCTTTGGAACTCCTTGTTCAACAAGTTTCACAGGTGTAACCGGCATGCCTTCATAATCAAAGGGTTGTGAACTAATATCCGGATTATAGGGATCTTCATAAATACTAAACTTTTCAGAAAATATTTTCTTATGTAATCCTTCGGTAAGAAATGTCGTTCCCTCAAGGTAATCCATACCATTAAAACCTTTCCATAAAAGGAACATAACAAATTCTGCCACAGCTGCTGGTTCCATGATGACAGTATATTTTCCAGGTTTTAACTCCAGGGGATAAGCACTCATTAGCGCTTTCTTGCAGGCAATGCGAGCTGCATCTTCAGTATCTATCTTGGTAACATTTTTCTTTACAATCTCTCTCCATCCAGATTCTGCTCCTTTCATTGCCGTGATGCTGAATTCTGCTTTTGTGGATATATCATACCCGAATAAACCTTTTGAATTTGCGATAACTGTTTCAGTTGTATTGGTAGAAAATATTCCTGCGCCCTCAAGTCCATTTTTCTCACAAATTGCAATAGCTTTCGAAATACCTTCAGCTCTTTGCATGGGACTGAATTGATCTGTTTTTGTACAGTAATTGTTAACTTTTTTATACTGTTGTTTATCAGGTAACGGGAGCAATTTATTGTTATCTTTTTGCAATCGTGTTGTTTCAATCGCAGTGAGTAGTGTCTCTTTCATCGATTTTTCATCAATCCTGTTTGTAGAAGCAGTTGCGCTTTTCTTTCCTATGATAGGACGCATGCGTATCTGATATGAGGTGTCACTCACATTCTGATGTATATAATTTTCTGCATATCGGGTTAATGAAAAATTATTCTTCCATATCATTATTTCCACATCAGTTTTTCCAGCAAGATCAATAATCTTCTTCGAGATCTCCAGCATTTCAGTTTTACTGTTCGTACTCATGAATAACTCCTGAGATTTACTTCGTTGTTTATTTCTCATTTGAAACACATTATGTCAAGACTTTCAACTGCTGTTCGATTTTGTTGACATATAGTTTAATCCATCTGAGATGTAATCAAGAATCACAAAGTGAGGTTTGAGATGCCGGTAACTGTCGTATTAGGAGCATTATGGGGTGATGAGGGAAAGGCAAAGATCGTTGATGCTCTTGCAGAGGATATGGATGCGATTGTACGCTTTCAGGGCGGGTGTAATGCAGGTCATACGGTTGTTCATGGCGATGATATTTATAAATTCCACATCATCCCTGTGGGTATACTTGATCCAGACATGATATGTATAATTGGAAACGGAGTGGTAATAAATTTGGAAAGACTTTTGATTGAGATCGAAGAAACCCGGGCACGAGGAATTGAACTTGCTGACCGCTTTTTTATTAGCTCTCAGTCACATGTGACAATCCCTATTCATACGTATCTAGATGAACTCGCAGAAAAACTAAGTGGCAAACGGGCAATCGGAACCACGAAAAGTGGTATTGGACCAACCTATTCAGATAAATCAGCCAGGTTGGGACTTAGAATGGGGGATCTGCTTGATAAAGAGTATCTGCGATATCGCCTTCGAAATATGATCAGGAATAAGGAAAAACTTATCGAGGATTGGCTTGAAGAACTTAATTTCGACGATTCTGTTGAAATGTTCTATGATATTGGACAACAATTCAAACCTTATATCACGAATACACCATATCTGATACATTCATTGATAAACGAAAATAAAAACCTGCTATTTGAGGGAGCGCAGGGCACACTGCTGGATATCGATTTTGGAAGTTATCCTTTTGTAACTTCATCAAATACAACAATTGGGGGGGCAATCACAGGTTCGGGAATCAGTTCAAGACAGATAGATAAAATAGTTGGAGTTGTCAAAGCATATTGTACACGAGTTGGAAATGGACCTTTTCCAACAGAACAGAATAATGAAATCGGTGATTATATTCGGGAGAGGGGAAAAGAATACGGTACGACTACAGGACGTCCCAGAAGATGTGGCTGGTTCGATGCAGTAGCAGCAAAGTATTCGACAATGCTTAATGGATTCGATGAACTGGCTCTCACACTTCTTGATATCTACTCAGGATTGGAAACCATTGAGATCTGTACATCTTATGATCTTGATGGACTTGAAATCGGTGAATTCCCTGTAGAAAGTGCTATGCTTGAAAAAGTAACTCCAAGATATGTATCACTTCCAGGGTGGAAAGAAGAAATATCATCCATTACAATTTTTGAGGATTTACCAAAAAATGCCCAACGATTTATCACTACAATTGAAGAATTACTGGAAACACCGGTAACGATAATATCTGTTGGTGCAAAACGATCGCAAACTATCTATAAATAAATCTCATTATATGAGTATACGGTTTGAAAATGTTTCTTTTGCGTATAAAAAGGTGAAATCACCCTTTCAATTACATAACTTGAACTTTGTATTGAATGCTGATGAAAAGATTTGTATTCATGGAAAAACCGGAGCTGGAAAAACAACATTATTTAGATTACTTTTAAGAGATCTCGCTCCAGGTGAAGGCAAAATATTTCTGGATGATCTAGTTTTACCGAAAGAGAAGAACCTTTACAAGAAAGTCTCTTTTATTTTTCAAAAACCCGAGGATCAATTCATTTTTCCTGTAATAAATGACGAGTTTGAGTTTATAACAGAGGACCAAGATAACAACAATATCTTACAAAATATATCGAAGTTATGCAAGCTTTTTAATGTAACAATTGAGAATTTTTTAGACAGAGACTTATATTCTGTTTCTATAGGTGAATTACGTCTCCTGCAGATTATTTTTGCTTTATCCATGCAGTCAAAATACTTGATTCTTGATGAACCCACCACATTTCTTGATCATGAAAATCAAATTCAATTTTTAACCCATATTAAAAAAATAAAAGACAAAGGTGTGCTTATCTTGACCAAACATTTAGAAATTTATAGCTCTATCGTCGAGCGAAATATTTCATTAATATCATTGCAATCATGAGGTTACTATGAAAAAATATATTTTAATTATGTTTATTATTTTTTTACCATTATTTGTATTTGCAGGAGCAAAAGAGGATTTTGACTTTGCCAAAAAAATGTATGATGATACGCTTTATGAGGAAGCGATTGGCAAATTTCAGGATATCGTACAACAATATCCATCCTCAAGTTATGCAGAACATGCGCAGTTCTATCTTGGGAATTCATATGTAGAATTAGAACAGTTTGTCAATGCAATCTTTGCCTACAAGCGCTTGCTCGAGAACTATCCAAACACAACAATATACCCTCAAACAGTTTACAGACTTGCAGAAGCTCTTTTTGATAACAAGAATTATTTTGAAGCTGCCCAGTACTACCAGGATATTATCTATAACTACCCTCAAAGCCCGTATGCATTGCAATCACTCAATAAGATCATACAAGCGCTTGAGGAAGCTGGTATGTATAATGAAGCTATTTTAGTGTCCATGGATATTATAGAAAGCTATGCAGACAATGATCAAATGCCTACAATAATGCTCTCACTGGCAGATGTGTATAAACTCAACAATATGCCTGCCGACTATGAATCGACTTTACTTTCTCTCATCTCTGAATATCCTGAGTCTGATGAAAAATGGGAAGCAATTCATGATTTATCAAAATATTATTATGATAAAAATGATACTTCAGATGCGTTACAACTGCTCAAAAACAGTTTGGTTGAAACGATTCCCCGAATGTATGAACAGACTCTGCTTCTATTGTATGCCGAGTTATTAGACAGAAGTGGAGAAACAGAAGAATCACTCAAGCAATATGAAGAATTTTATCGTAAATTCGATACGTATCCGAAAAGGGATCAGATAGGATTAAAGATAGCAACTTTACAATATGAACTTGGTGAGTATTCAGATATGATAAATATCTGCAAAGAGTTTTTGGAAGAATTTCCCAAAAGTTCGTACACTGCAAGGATCAAATATCTTCAAAGTGCTGGCTTGTTCAATAAAAATGATTATACTCAAGCGCTTCATATGTTGCAGATGATTGATGAAGAAGATACAGATGTATCAATTTTGAAAGACATTGAAGCACTTCGGGCTGAAATTTATCTTAAGCAGAAAGATTTTACAAAGGCAATCTCGTCATATCTTACTATCATAAAGAAATTTCCACATATTGTGTCAGTTGATTCAGTTTATTTTAGCATTGGATCAATCTATAAAAATTATGTATTAAATTATGAAAATGCTATCAACTATTATTCAATCATACTGACGACCTATCCTGAAAGTGAACTTCGTAGCGATGCACTTATAGATGTTGCGGAATCTTATGAAGAGTTAAATAATTACGAGAAGGCTTTGGAATTTTATACTCAGGCATTATCATCCAGATATACTGATGCTGAACAACTTAATACTCTTGGAAGTAAAATTGAATACCTAAGAGAATTCTCCATAAAGAATCAAGATCAAGCATTGGAAAATCTATTACAAACATTTGCCAAATTTGTTCAAAGTAATGATTATATTGAAACGATATATTCTCTGGTGCAAATCTATGCCAATAATCTCAAAGACTTTGATGGTGCTCTTGAACTTTTGAAAAGTGATCCACTTTTTGAAAGTAATCCCAAACTTCTATTGCTCAAAGGAAAAATATTTCTTACACTTGCAAAAAAAGCAACAATGGATGACAAGGAGGATGTTGATACATATTACAAACAAGCAGAACAAATATTTGAGACAATCGTAAAAGATTTTACAGATATTCCAGAAAAAGCGTACGCTGAATTCTATCTTATCAAACTGAAAACACAAACTTTTGAACAAGGAAGTGAGGAATATGTCACGACTTTACAGCAACTTTCTCTTGATTTTATAGATTCCTATGGAACATTTCCTTATATCGGACAGGTCTATTTCGATCTTGGTGCAGCTTTGATGGAATATGGTGGAGCTCGTGAGCAAATAATCATGTACCTGCAGCAGGCATCAAATCTTACACAAAATGAACATATCCGTAATAAGGCAAACGAATTTCTGGGAAATCTGTACCTTGAAAATGAAGGATATATCGCTGCGCGAAATCAGTATCAGAAAATCGATAAAAAGACTATTTATTCTGATCCATCGCTGCTGTATAATGTTGGATTTGTGTATTATAAATTGAATAGTCTCTCGCAAAGTATTCCCTATTTCGAGTATTATGTTCAGAATTATCCGAAACAAGAACATTATTCGAAAGTACTGGAATATCTTGGCTCAATGTATATGATATTGGATCAATCTGACAAAGCAATTCAATATTATGCACTGCTTGCGGAAAATGAACCAGATGATGACCTCCTGAGAAAACTTAGAGATCTCTACATTCTTGAAAATCGTTTTGATGAAGCGATCAACATATCCCTTGAGATAAAAGAATTGAACAATTCAGACAGAAGAACGCTTGCACAGATCTATGAAGAACAGGGAAATCTTGCATATTCGATAGTGCAATATGAACGTATTATAAGCAATAATATTACAGAATCTGATATGCTAAAAGATACAGAACAACTGGCACGTTTGCATTTTCTTGTTGATGATATGGCAAAAGCATTGAATAATTATATCAAGATCTATAATATAACGGAGAGTTATAAACATCCTTTTGAAACCTATAACTACCTGAACTGGAAACAGATAGCAGAAAATACGGTTGTTGCTTATTACCGTCAGAAAAACCGCACACAAGCCGAAAATTTTGAGAAATATTATAAGTCTATTATTCAGGATGATGATTCGATTCAAGCCCATATCACTCTTGAGAGAGGGATTTATTATGCTGACCTCGATAAGAGGAAAGCTCGCAGGCTATTTGAAGAAGTGATCGATGATTATCCACAGACCGACTACGCTGATGATGCCTATCTTGAATTTGCTATTCTTGAACTCAGCGAGAAGAATTTCAAAGAAGCAACTGAATATTTGAAGATACTGGTTGAGAATTATTCTGATTCTCCATTGGTGAACAATGCATATCTTAAACTCGGATCGGTGCATTTCAGTCAGGGAAATTATCAGCAAGCGCTCGAGTATTATCAGAAGGTCATACAACGTGATACCGAGGGAACTTATGCAATGCGGGCAATCGAAAATTTTGCACTCACCTGTAAAGCAATGGGAGAATGGATGCTGGCGATTGAGGCATACCAGATGCTTATAGAGCGTTTTGGTTCACCGGAGTTGACTCCTGAGACCATTTTCGAGATATCTTATTGCTACTACATGGACAAAGAATACAAAAAGGCAATCCAGCTATTCAAAACAATACAGGATAAATTCACAGATAGTGAAGTCAAAGCCGAGATAATTTACTGGATTGGAGAATCTTACTATGGGCTGAAAGAATACGATCATGCTATTGAAACTCTACTTAAGATCGTCTATGATTACAGCTTCCTCGATCAGTGGTACGTAAATGCAAACATTAAGATTGCGATGGCATATGAAAAGCAGCAAAAATTCGATAAAGCACGACTTTTTTACCAGAACATTATAGAGCGATACGGTACCAATTCAAACTGGGGAGCTGAGGCAAAGAAATTATTGGACGCACTTCCATAATACTGTAGAAACTTGTACCTCGAATATGAAAAATTTCAAGCTGATTTTCTCCTATCTTAAACATTATAAAAAATCCATCGCACTGGGTGTACTTTGCCTGATCATTGTTGATGCTATCCAGATGATCGTACCTAAGATCATTCAGCATGTGATCGACTACCTCCACAAACCAAATTTTACAATGAATTCGATCCTGATGTTTGCAGGTATCATTTTCGGTCTTGCTCTCTTTATGGCAGTGCTACGTTTCTTGTGGAGACTGTTCCTGATAACCAATTCGTTCAAAATAGAGAAAAAGATCCGCAATGACTATTACGCCCATCTGCAAAAACTTTCACCTCGATTTTTTCAGAACCACAATACCGGCGATCTTATGGCATACGCAACCAACGACCTGAATGCAGTCCGTATGCTTTTCGGAATCGGTGTGGTGCTCATGTTCGATGTATTCTTTGTGACGATTGCATCCTTTGCTTTGATGAGCAATATCAACCTGAAAATGACCCTCTTTGTGATCATTCCACTACCAATCGTGACCTTTATCATGATCTATTTTGGAAGGAAGGTTCATAAGCTTTTCAAAAAAGTACAGGATACCTTTGCACATCTTTCTGATAGAGTTCAGGAGACCATTTCCGGTGTGCGTGTGATAAAATCCTTTGTGCGTGAAAGAGCGTATGAAAATCATGTTGGGGATGTTGCTGAGAACCTGGTCGATCAGAATATCCATCTCGTGAAAATTTGGGGAATGTTCTTTCCTTCTATGTTTGCAATTATTGGTATTAGTATGTTGCTGACCCTGCTCATTGGTGGAACCAAGACAATTCTCCGTGAGATCACTATTGGAGAATTCGTTGCTTTTAACAGTTATCTGCACCTCATTATCTGGCCAGTCATTGCCATTGGATGGATCGTGAACCTGTATCAACGCGGAACTGCATCTCTGAACAGAATTCAGGAAATCATGCAACAGAAGCCAGAGATCATCGATGAGCCCGGTATTGTAGATTATGGCATTAAGAAACTCAAAGGTGATATTCAGATAAAAAACCTGCATTATGCCTATCCTGATACAGAAACAGAAGTACTTAAAGGCGTTGATTTCCATGTGAAGCCAGGAGAGACACTTGCTATTGTCGGCAGAACAGGTGAAGGAAAAAGTACGATAATAAAACTGCTCACTCGTCTGTTCAATCCTCCTCATAACGAGATCTATATCGATGACCATGAGATCTATAAAATCCCGCTTGATACATTGCGCAGATCAATAGCAGTAGTAACACAGGAGATCTTTCTTTTTGCATCCTCGATCACAGAAAATATTCGGTTCGGTAATAATAAAGTGAGTCAGGATGATATTATTGAAACAACACAGATCTCTCAATTTTACAATGACATTAAAAATTTTGATAAAGAGTTCGATTCCATTGTGGGCGAACGAGGAGTATCTCTATCCGGTGGACAGAAACAGCGTCTGGCGATATCCCGTGCACTGATAAAAGATGCACCAATACTCATTCTGGATGATGCGTTCTCATCAGTGGATACCGAAACGGAGGAGATCATTCTCAAGAATCTTCGTGTAAGCCAGAAAGGAAAGACCGTTCTGATAATTGCCCACCGAATCTCTACAATGCAGCATGCAGATAAGATAATTGTGCTGGATGATGGAAAAGTAGCAGAATCAGGCAATCATGAGAGTCTGTTAAAGCAGAACGGAATTTATACAGACATTTATAACCGACAGAAACTGAAAGAAGAACTGGAAGCATAAATGAGAAGGCATTCAAGCGCATTTGAAGAAGAAAAAGACACAGGAAAAGTCCTTGATGCAGCGCTGATGAAGCGCTTGCTCAGATATCTCGCACCCTACAAGATATACTTCATCATCTCACTTTTCATATTGATAATCGTTGCCTTTTTTGCCATCGCAATACCGTATATTACAAAATACGCTATTGATGAATACATCAATCCATCACTGAAGATCCTGTCTGTTGAAGATCATCCTGAGATACAGGAACACTTTAAAAAACGCTATAAAAAATTCATTTATGAACAAGTGGATGGCAAAATACTGCTTCATAGCTATAATATTGATAAACTCCTGCCAAAACATTATAAGTTGATCATCAAAAAAGATCTCATAAGTAAAGAGATATATGCGGCATATCCGATTAATAATAAGAATACCAAAGTCGCTGATGAATATCCTGAATACTTGAAAAAATTCGGAGATTATTATATCATTCAGCAAAGTGATTTTGGCAATCTGTCCGTGGAAGCAACCAGGTCTCTACGTTCCAACGACATAAGCGGACTTAAAACCCTCGCAATCATCTTTTTTGTACTCTTGATACTTCGGTTTGTATTCAGTTATGCTCAGATATACATGACGCAATATGGAGCTATGCATTCTATGTATGACCTGCGCATGAAACTGTTCAATCATTTGATGAAGCTTCCCATGTCCTTCTTTGACAAGAATCCCATCGGACGTCTGGTGACGCGTGTTACAAACGATGTGAATGCTCTTTCTGAAATGCTTGGAGAGGGACTTATCACATTGGTGCAGGATCTCTTTATGATGCTGGCGATTCTGATTGTTATGCTGATCATCAACTGGAAGCTGGCTCTCATAACTTTTGTGGTACTCCCCTTTGTGGTTTTCTTCATGCTCAAGTTTAAAGTGGATATTCGTAAGGTCTATCGAATGGTTCGAATACGACTTGCTAAGATAAACGCCAGTCTTAGCGAAAATATTTCCGGCATTCAGACAATTCAGCTTTTCCACCAGGAAGAAACCAAACAACAGGAATTTGAAGAGATTACACAAGAATATTATAATGCTGAGAAAAAGCAATTGCGCGTATTTGCTGTATTCCGTCCACTCATCGATGTGATGGTACATCTAGCGATTGCATTGATTCTGTGGTACGGCGGTGGAAGTATCATTCAGAACAGGATGTCACTGGGAGTGCTGGTCGTGTTCATTAGCTACGTGCACCGTTTCTTTGATCCCTTGTATGACCTCAGCCAGAAGTATAATGTGATGCAATCTGCGATGGCTGCGCTTGAGCGGATTTTTAAACTGATGGATGAAAAAGAAGAAGAATATCCTCAAGTACCCGAGCATTATACTCGCTTGAAAGGAGAAATCGAGTTCAAAAACGTGTGGATGGCTTATGAGAAAGAAGACTGGATCCTCAAGGATGTAAATCTTAAGATACAGGAAGGAGAGAAAGTTGCTCTCGTGGGCTCTACCGGTGGCGGGAAAACTACACTCGTAAAACTTATCAGTTCATTTTATCCCTTCCAGAAAGGTGACATCCTTATTGATAGGAAATCGATAAAACAGTACAACCTTGAAGAATTACGTAATAATATCGGTGTGGTTCAACAGGATGTGTTCATATTTTCCGGTAAGATAAGAGATAATATATCGCTGTTCCGCTCGGATATTACCGAAGAAGAGATAGTACAGGCAGCAAAATATGTGAATGCAGACCGATTTATTTCAAAACTTCCAAAAGGGTATGATGATGATGCCAAAGAGCGCGGTTCTGTACTCTCTGCAGGGCAGCGACAGCTTCTTGCCTTTGCCCGTGTGCTGGTAGGGGATCCGAGTATTTTTGTGCTGGATGAAGCAACATCAAATATCGACACAGAAACAGAAATGCTCATTCAGGATGCACTTCAGAAGGTTATGGAGAACCGCACCTCAATTATTATTGCACACCGTTTGTCTACGATTCAGCATGTGGACAGGATCGTAGTGATCCACAAAGGAAGGATCGCAGAAGAGGGCTCTCATCAGGAATTGCTTAAACAGCGTGGAATCTATTACAAATTGTATGAGTTACAGTATAAGGGAATGGAGAAGTAAGGAAACTCTAATAAATAACGAATGTCCGATTTATCAGACTGGACTTCACCATCGGCTGGACTTTATGATGAAATTATTAAAGAAATAGCTGAATTCCACGCAAGTGTGAACTCTGGTCCATAATATAAATAATATGATAAATGAATTTACTACCCTTGGTCCAATCCACTTCATCCGTAGCTCCCGCGCCAAACGAATCAGCATATCCATAAGGGGAACTAAGGTGCGTGTAGCTGTGCCTGTTGGTGTGCCAATGGAAAAGGCAAAGGAGTTTGTTCTTTCCAAACAAGACTGGATTCTAAAGCACCTAAAAAAATTCAATGCATTGCAAAATGAATATCAACAATCAAATGAGGATTCTTCAACAATTGGCAGGTTTGAAGCAAAAAAACTACTAATCAGCAAGCTTGAGACATTGGCAGAAAAACATGGATTTAGCTATAATCGTGTCTTTGTCAAAAACCAAAAAACACTTTGGGGTAGCTGCTCTGCAAAGAAGAATATCAACCTGAATTATAAACTTATTTTGCTGCCAGGGGAGTTACAAGAATATGTTATTTTACATGAGCTTGTTCACCTCAAACATAGAAATCACAGCAATAAATTCTGGCAGGAACTAGCAACGTATTGTACGAGATATCAGCAGCTAAGGAAGGAATTGAGAAAATATAGACTTGAATTTATGTGATCTTTAAACCCAGATAATGCAGTAGACATATTTCTAACCTCTTGATTTCAAGTATATTGAACTGCATTGCAGTTGAGATTTAGTTTAATATTTTCAATTGAATCTAATAGTTTTTTGAACTTATTTCTG
>DRBZ01000002.1 GCA_011043895.1 Candidatus Cloacimonadota bacterium | reverse complement strand
TGCTTTTCTCACTGCTCTTCTCCGTCAGCTGACGGATTCGGGCATTGAGCGCTAAACCTTTTTTGATCAAAACAGTATAATGTGTAAACATAATAACCAAAAAAATAAAACTTATATGTAGGAGAAAAATATGCGTATTAATTTCAAGAAACGTAAAATTATTTTCGTTTCAATTACATTGCTTCTATTTTCCACCCACCTTTATGCAATGTCTTTAGATAATGCTATTTCAATTGCACTTAAAAATAATAAAAGCTTCAATGCACAAAAGTATACGTATCAGCAATCCAAGTGGAATGAAAAAAATGCACTCACAAATTTTTTCCCTAAAGTAGATTTCAATGCAACGGCAGTCAGGATCGATAATGATACTTATGAAGCTGCAAATGAGATTATGCAATTACCTGTCTATGATCCCTCAGGAATCCCCAATGGAAATTATGTGCCTATCTCTGCAGGGATGTTATCCGGAGGTGTGTATAAAACAACCTATACCACCAACCTGACCGTTCAGCAGCCCATATTCAACGGAGGGAAAGTTATTCTTGGTTACAAAATAGCACGCTTGAATTCTGGTGCAGCTCTGCAAAATTTAGAGAGTAAACAAAACGATCTGGAATATGAAGTTGCCGGGATATATTTTAATATACTCAGGTTTCAAGACATGATCACAATCGCAGAAAAAAGTCTTGCGTCAAGTAAAGCACAACTCAAGAAGATCACAGAGAAATTCGATGTGGGCATGGCAAAGAAATCTGACGTGCTGCAATGGCAGGTAAAGGTCGAAAATGATCATATTACAGTAGAGGAATTGAAGAATGGGCTTAATATCTTGAAAACTTCATGGTTCAACCTACTGGGTCTTGAAAAACTCTCACAGGCAAGTATGCCGGACAAGATCGATCTGAGTATGTATGATTTGGAAATTAAAAATATCGAACAGATAAATGAAGTTACCAAGTATGACACACTCACACATATTCTTTCTCTGGTAAAAACACAAAATCCTGACATTAAGAGTCTTGAGTTCACAGAAAAGATCGCAAAGACTGCTCATACCCTCGCCATAACAAATTTCCTTCCCTCTCTAAATCTTCAGTTTACCAGAACCTTTGATCAGGATAATAAGTTAAATTTGGATGGTGCAAGATCCTGGAACCTCGCAGCAGTTTTTTCTCTTCCCATTTTTCATAGTGGCACAAATTACACTAATCTAAAAAGAAGTAGTTATGAATATAAAAGCACAAAACTCCAACTCGAAGATGTTAGACAAAAGCTCTTAATGGCAGCAGAAAACAGCTTATATGAACTCATTACAAAAGCAAAACGCGTAGTGAGTAGTAGGCTTGCATATAAGAATGCACAGGAAAATTATAGTATTGTGAACGATCTTTTCGATCAGGGGATGATCACGAACGTCGAATTAATGGATGCAGAAGTGATGCTCTATGGAAGCGAGTTGAACGTTCAAACATCTTATTATGATTATATTCTCGCGAAATACGCATTAAACAAATACACAAATAAATAACACGAGGTTCTCATGAAATATACAAAATTACTCACAGGTTTGATACTCATCCTAATCTTCATTTTGGGATGTTCAAAACAAGAAACTGTTGAACAAGAAGTTATCTCTGAAGGGAAAAATTTTGTCGAAGTAGATAAAGTTATTCAAAAAGATATTGAAGAAATTATTACTTATTCCGGTAAACTTAAGGCTTATAAATCTGCCTATGTAGCACCCGAGATCAGTATAAAAGTTAAAGAATTTGTAGTTGATGAAGGGGATCAGGTAACAAAAGGACAGCTTCTTGCCTTGATGGATGATACGCAACTGGCACAAGCCAAAGCTCAGTATGATTTTGCAAAAAAGAATTACGAACGAATTCTCAAGCTCAGTAATTCGGGTTCGATGGATAAGCAAACGTTTGATCAGACCGAAAGTGCCTATCTTACTGCAAAAGCTGCGTATGAATACATGAAGAAGAACACGGAGATTCTCGCACCTATTGATGGTGTTGTCACTATGAAGATGAAAAAGGAAGGGGAATCTTTTTCCCCAATGATGACTCCTGCACTTATGCGTATTGTAAATTTAGATGTGCTTAAAATGAAATTTGATATTTCAGACGTGGATATCAACAAGATAAAAACAGGACAGAAAGCATATATTCATGTGGACAGTGAGCCAGGAAAAACTTTTATCGGTAAAGTAACTTTTGTTTCACCAGAAGCTGATGTGCTCTCCGGCACTTTTCCTTGTGAGATCACTATCCAGAACAACGATCATGCGCTTAAACCAAATCAGTATGCAGTCGCAGATATTGTGACAGAAATCTCTCCTGGAACTATCGTCATTCCCAAGACAGCACTGCTAAACGATAGTTTCATCTACGTAGTAAATAATGGTATTGCACAAAAGAAACAAGTTGAAACCGGACTCTCAAATGAACTGGAAGTTGAGATAATCAAGGGATTACAACCTGGAAATACCGTCATTATTTCTGGAGGTATAGGTCTAAAAGATGGTTCAGAAGTTCATATTACAAATCGTTAATCGCAAATCATAAGGAGAAATGCTATGAAATTACCAGAATTTTCTGTTAACAGACGAGTCACTGTAACTATGCTCACCGTTCTTGTAGTCATACTCGGAATTGTTGCCTTCCTTATGCTCGGATTCGAAATGCTACCCGATCTTGATTATCCCACAATTTCTATCGTAACGTACTATCCGGGTGCTTCTTCTCAGGATGTTGAAGAGGTGGTCACAAAACCTCTTGAAACTGCTATTGCTGGTGTCAAAAATATAAAGAATATTCAATCTGAAAGCATAGAGAATATTTCTTTGATCCTTGTTGAATTCGTATGGGGAACAAATCTTGATTTTGCTGCTCAGGACCTACGGGATGCGATTGATATGAGTCTGGATTATCTACCCGAGGACTCCGAACGTCCAATGGTCGTGAAGTTCAATCTGGCTGAGATGCCTGTAATTTATTTTGGGGTTACAGGAATGAGTAACACCTTTGAGTTGAAGAAGATCCTCGAAGATGAAGTTGAACCCAAGCTTAAACATCTTGATGGAGTCGCTTCGATTATGATGATGGGGGGAGATGAGCCAGAAAAAAAGATCATAATTGATAAAGTAAAACTTGAACAAAATGGAATCTCAATTGATGAAGTTGTACAGATCATCGGAGCACAAAATCTCAATATGAGTGCCGGTTATGTTGATGAAGGAATTTCGGAATTCATGATCCGATCACTGGGAGAATATACTTCAATTGATGAGATTGCAAATACCCCGATAAGTATAACTCAGTCAGGTCAAACGATCTATGTGAAAGATATTGCTGAAGTAGTCGATGGCTTCAAGGAAGTACGATATCATGTACGTACGAACCATAAACCTACTGTGATGCTCTGGATAAGCAAGGAATCGGGTGCGAATACCCTTAAGGTTTCGAAAAGGGTTAAGACAGAACTAGAAAGAATAAAAAAAGTAATACCCCCGGATATTGATTTTGTGGAAATTTTCGATCAGGGTGAAATTGTCTCTCGTATCACTTCAAAAACGGGTAATACTGTGATATATGGTGGTATCCTAGCAATTATTATCATGTTCCTTTTCCTCAGAAACTGGCGTCCAACTTTGATTATTTCGCTGGCAATTCCCATATCTATAATAGCAACATTTATTCCGATCTACCTTGCAAAATTCACGCTTAATATTATGACATTAGGAGGACTTGCGCTTGGAGTTGGAATGCTTGTGGATAACTCTATTGTGGTCATTGAGAATATCTACCGGCATCTTGAAAAAGGAATGAAACGTTTTGAAGCAGCCAAACTTGGTGCTTCGCAAGTTGGTATGGCTATAACAGCATCCACACTGACTACTATAGCAGTGTTTGCGCCTATGATATTTGCTGGAGGTTTCACAGGGCAGCTTATACGTGGACTTGCACTCACGGTTGCTTTTGCACTTTTCGCATCACTTTTTGTAGCGCTCACCATAGTTCCTATGCTTGCATCAATAATATTTAAAAAACGTGCATCGGGTGAAGAATATAAGCAGGCAACAGGGGGATTGTTTAAAAAATTACGAAACTTTTACTTGAGGGTGCTCGAATGGGTACTTCATCATCGAGGTAAAACAATAGTGGTAACTCTGGCGTTTTTTGTACTTGCTATTGTGTTGATTCCATTTATGGGTGCAGAATTTATGCCAAAATCGGACATGCCAATGCAGGTCATGACGATACGTGCACCTGTGGGAACAAGTTTAGACCAAACCAGCAAACTGGTGGGAAATATAGAAAACATTATTTTAGTTATACCCGAAGTGATCGATGTGATGTCTGCGACAGGTGCAATGACCGAGGGTATGGCAGCAGCAGATCCCACCAATCCGCAGGGTTCAAATGAAGCGCAGATATTCTTCAGGTTGAAATTTAAAGAAGAGCGTGATCTTACTGCAGATCAGGTAAAAGACCTTATTCGAAGTAAGCTTCCCCCACTGGAAAATGTTGAGGTCAAATTCATGGACATGTCCGGTGAAATGATGGGTGGTTCAAGCGCACCGATCTCAATCAAGATCTATGGTAAAGACCTTGATTATCTTCGACGGCTTAGCAAAGAAATAGAAGATAAGATCACAGTTATTCCAGGTATAGTTGATGTGCAAAACTCATACAGGCAGGCGAAACCAGAGCTTCATATCTCCATTAATCGGGATAAAGCATTTCAATACGGCTTAACAACAGCGCAGATTGAATCTACTATCAGAACAGCTACCTATGGCACTGTTGCTGGTATTTTCAGGCAATCCGGAGAAGAAATCGACATTCTGGTTAGATATGATAAAGAAAATCGAAACAGCATCAAGGATCTTGAGAATATCACCATCACCTCTCCGATGGGATTTACCATTCCCCTCAAACAAGTTGCCACATGGGAAATAGGTGAAGGACCTCTTACTATCTCTCATGAACATCAAACCAGAAAAGTAACGATCACTGCAAATCTTTCCGGTACAGATCTACAATCATCTGTTCAACAGATCAAAGCTGAACTAAAAGATATCACAGAGAATCTTCCTCTTGGTTACTTCATCGAATATGGGGGCGCGTACGAAGATATGCAGGAAAGTTTCGTAACGCTTTTTTATGCACTACTTCTTGCTGCGTTACTTGTTTATGTGATACTTGCTTCACAATTTGAATCCTTCCGCCAACCATTTGTGATTATGTTTACTCTTCCTCTTGCATATATCGGGGTTATCTATATTCTGGTAGCAACTGGCACAACACTTAATGTCATTTCCTTTGTCGGCTTGATCGTACTCTCCGGTATTGTGGTAAATAACGGTATCGTACTTATCGACCATATCAATCAGCTGCGTAGAGAAGGTCTTGATAAAAAGAAATCTATCACTCAGGCATGTTCTGATAGAATGCGTCCTGTTCTCATAACGGCAATTACGACCATAGGCGGTATGTTCCCCATGGCTATCAGCACGGGTCAGGGCGCAGAAATGCGTGCTCCTCTCGCGATCGCAGTGATCGGCGGTCTTATTACTGCAACGTTCTTTACTCTATTGATCATCCCAATGATCTATTCACTTATCGAAAGGATCTCATTCAAAAAGAAGTCAGAATAAGAATAATCACATAACCAAATCTACATACAAGGGAATGCTCCCAGTACAAGGAGCATTCCTATTATTATTATAGTCAAACTGGATACAAAGATAGGAATCCAAACTGGGGCAATCCATGAGCGAGGAATGAGAAACAGCACATCGATCTCCATCAATGATTTGGGCCAGCGAGAAGTAATATATAAAGAACCATAATATGCAAGATCCCAGAAAGCAAACACCCACAAAAAGTTAATGAAACCCTCCAAAAAAGTTGATGAAGTAACAACCGCTATTGCAATGAGCATGATCAAGGTTGCAGCTTCGCGAGTGATTTCGATTATTTTCAGAATAGATGGAATTTCACTGAGAATTACTTTATTCGAATTAATATGAGTTATTCCCGTTGCAAGACGCAGATAATGGACCACCACACCTTCTACGTGCCCAAACGCAATGCCGAAAAGTGCGAGAAAAAGATATTTTATAAACATATTTTACCACCTACTAACCATAGTATAGGTGACAATTATAAAATGCGAAAAGAAAAATTACATCTCATACTCTTGACGTATATTTACGTTGATAATTTATTGAACCAAGATTTTGAAAGGAAATATAAGGAAATACTATGATAAAAAAAACTCCTAAACAAAAGAGATTAGAGGAAAAGATACTCAGCCATCTAAAGCAAAAGGCAAAAGAGGTGGCAGAATACATATTTAAAGATGAAGAGATTCAAGTCTTGCAGGATTATGCAAACACGGTTTCCATAAAAAGACTCGGATTCAATGATCATGGACCAGTACACATGCGTAAAGCTGCATTAAATGCACTTAAAATGTTTGATCTTCTGCATGAGTCTGGAATAAAATTCAATCTTGAGGGTGAAAAACTCGGCACTGTCGAAGATAGTCAGGTTTCCGTGCTCATTGCATCATTACTCCATGATGTTGGCATGTCTTCGACCCGTGATCATCATGAAATCATTGGCATCATGATCGCAGAGCCAATTATTCAGCGGATACTTGATGCTATTTATGGAAAGAATGTACAAAGAAAATGCATCCTCAAATCAATGGTGGTTGAAGGTATATTCGGCCATATGGCCACAGAAAAGATCTACTCTCTTGAAGCGGGTCTTGTGCTCATCGGTGATGGGTGTGATATGGAAAAAGGACGCTCACGCATCACCACGTTGCTCTCACAGCAACCAAGAGTGGGTGATATACACAAGTATTCTGCAAGCTCGATCCAAAAGGTTAACATTCTTCCAGGAAATAAAAAACCTATTAAGATATTGATAGAAATGTCACAATCCGCAGGTTTCTTCCAGATCGAAGAGGTACTTTTCCCCAAGATCATCTCAAGCCCTGTCAAACCCTATATCGAACTCTATGGACAGGTGAAGAATAAAGATATGATGCAATATTTGTAAACACTATCCATATCTGAAATAGTTACTTGGTTTTATCACTTTTTTTTATAGCATTGACAGGACAAACTTGCTCACATATCCCGCACTGAATGCATTTTTCATGATCAATAACTGCCTTGCCATCTTTCATCGTTATTGCACCAACTGGACATTTACGTTCACATATAGTGCAGCCGATGCATGCATCATTATCAACCACGAATATTTGTTGTTCCTTTAGACCTGTACCAGTATCTCCCTCTTGGCTTTCTTCGGTTTTGGAACTATCTGCTATCTCAACGGCGGATATTGCAGAGAAGGGACATTGTATCGCACAAATTCCACAGGAAATGCACCTACTCGTATCGATAATAGCCTTGCCGTTTTTCATAGTAATGGCTTTGGTTGGACATTGTGTTTTTCTTACGCAAATCGTACATCCAACACATTTAGAATCATCCACTTGATATACTTTAGTTGTAGCTTGGGCAAGGATTACAAGAGGTGCTGCAATAATAATAAATGCAAGCATTATTTCGATAAATTTTTTCATTACATCCTCAATTTCTATAAATACATTTACTTTTTTCTTTGTCAGATTTTGAACACTGCCGCACACATCGCATACATTTGATGCAATTGAGGTCAGAAATCTGTTCGAGGTATCCTATATCAATGTTCATTGGGCAGTAATTCACACAATTAAAGCAGTTAATGCTGGCGTGGATATTCCTAAAGATTTTATATCGTTTTATCTTCAGAAGGTCTGCAATTTTCTGGAAAATATTCATTAATGCAGCATAGGGACACAGATATCTGCACCACAAACGCTCTATAAAAAAACCACCTGCTACAATAACAACTAGAATTAAAATTCCAGTGATGGTGATTGTTTGTATATGCCCTATTGCCAGTATTGGACAAAATTTCATATATAAATATTGAACACTAAAAAAAGCAGCAATTGCGGTAAAAGAAAAAATGATGTATTTCACTACATTTAAGACCCTGTGTGTCTTATAAGAAATCAGCTGTCTGAAACGGGTTTTGGGACCTCTGGTTGAATATATCAATTCCTGTATTGTGCCGATTGGACATACATAACCGCAGAACCATCTGCCAAGGAAAAACGAACTTATAACTATCAATGTACCGACTATTACCGCAGCAGGAAAAAGAAATGGTGCATATTTCGTTCCTATCTTCCAGATGCCAAAACATACAGATGAATAGGGACAGAATTCATGTGCAATAGCAAAAGTACCTTTTATTAAAAGTGCGAATACAGCAACAGAAATTCCTAAAAAGAGATATTGAATTATTTTTCGAATTTTGAATTTATCCATAAACCTATACGTGATTATTTCTGAATGTTTATATGATATTCTTTAATCTTCCGAGAGAGCGTATTTCTATGAACACCTAACACATGTGCCGCTTTCAGTTGATTATATTTACATTCTTCTAAGATCTTTTCAATATGTTTTTTTTCTACATCAGCAATTGTCTTTTGTTCTAAAATATCAGTATCTGATGGATTGTAATTTATGATTTCATCCGGTAGATCATCTCTCGTAATTGTATCAGTTATCATCAGAGCGAGTATTCGCTGAATAACATTTCTGAGCTGACGAATATTTCCTTCCCAGGAATAATGTACAAGCGTCATGAGTGCACCATGAGTAATTTTGACTTTTCTTTCTTTTGCAAATTCTTGAAGAAAATACTCAACCAGATCCGGTATATCTTGTCTTCTCTCCCTTAAGGGTGGAAGAAAAACTGGAATAACGTTCAACCGGTAATATAAATCTTCTCGAAAATGACCGAGTTGCACTTCTGTCTGCAAATTCTTGTTCGTTGCAGCAATTATCCGTACATCAACTTTTTTGGTTTTTGAACTGCCCACTGGCTCGAACTCCATAGTCCGTAGTGTGCGCAGCAATTTAACCTGTAACATCGGTGATATCTCACCTATTTCATCAAGGAAAAGAATACCGCCATCTGCCTCTTCAAATCTGCCTTTCCTGTCACGAATCGCACCGGTAAAAGCTCCTTTTACATGACCAAACAATTCACTTTCCATGAGTGTTTCTGGTATTGCAGAGCAGTTAACTTTTATCATATTTTTATCTTTTCGAATACTGAGTTGATGGATAAGATCTGCAATAACTTCTTTACCTGTACCACTTTCACCCGAGATCAACACAGAAGCATTCACCAGAGAGATTCTTCTTACCATACTTAGTATCTCTTTTATCTTGGGGCTGTTACCAATAAAAGTAACGGGCAACTCATCATTGTCAATAGTCTGATGTACTTCTTTGCTTTCTTGTTCTACCTTAATGTAGGAGCGTGCATTCTTTATCTTACTGAGCAACATATCCAGTTTTATTGGTTTTTCGATATAATCATAAGCACCAAGTTTGAGAAGCTCTACTGCATTATCGACGGAGCTGAAAGCAGTAATGATAATAACCGCAGTCAATGGATTGATCTTCAAAATTTCTTCAAGAACCTTTTTCCCGGTTATGCCGGGCATTCTGTAATCTGAGATTACGACATCAACGGGATGAGAATAAAATTTTTCTAATCCTTCTTCACCAGAAAAAGCAGTGTCCACTTCAAATCCTTTGGTTCCTAAGAAATCTGCTAATATTTCATTCTGAGAAACATCATCTTCTATGATTAATATTTTCATACCTTATCCTTATTTGGTAGCAAGATTATGACTATTGTGCCCTGCTCCTTGTTTGAGCTGATCTCTATACTTCCTCCATGTGCATCAATGATCTTTTTACTTATCGGAAGCCCGAGTCCATTTCCCTCAGCTTTTGTGGAAACATATAAAGCCCAAACTGAATCTTCAATATTTTTGGATATTCCCTTTCCATTATCTTTTATTTCTATGATAAGAATAGAATCTCGTTTCTCATGAAATGATAATGAAACTTTCTTAGCATCTGTATCACCATTGAATGCTTCCAGCGCATTTTTTAATAGATTTATCAAAACCTGACGTATAAGGTCCCGGTCAAGAATCCAAAATAGTTCTCTATCTCCACGAAGTGTAATCTCAACATCTTTTTTCTTACTTTCCTCATGAAAAATGAGTACGATATCTTCGAGCAGAGTATGCACGTTTACTTTCTTGAGCTTGGGTAGTATAGGTCGGGAGAAGGACAAGAACTTTTCTATTATGCTATTAAGTCTATCAATTTCCGTAAAAGTTACACTCAAATATTTATTGATTTCTTCTTCAGTGAGGGTTTTTCTTTCTTCCCGTAATCGTTGGAGGGTCATTGATATTGCGTTGAGAGGATTTTTTATTTCGTGACTAACCTCTCGCCCCAATTCACCAATACTAGCAAGGTGTTTGGATTGCTGTAGTGTTTCAACCATTTTTCTAGCCTTTATATGATTGCGATAAAACAAAAACTCCATCAACAGAATTCCTAAAAAGATCACTGAATAAATAATGAAAAGTATAATCCTGTTAGTTTTAAGACTATATATACTTTCCAACGATATCCCAAGACGAAGAAGGCCCGGTTTTTCATCTTCAAAGTAAAAAGGTCTGACAACTTCCAGTGCTGGATTACCATTGTAAGTGGTTTCGCGGGAAGATGTAGTCTCATTAGCCAGGTTTTCTTCAAGGAATTTATCCGAAGATATGCGTGCCATTTTTGTTACATTTGAAGTCGCTGCTAATATACCTTTTTTATCCTGAATAACCACGTATTCTACTTGGGGTAAGGTATTCCCGGCTACTGTTGATATTTGTGAGCTCAGCTTTTCAAATACAACAGCCAACAGTATTGGTCTCACCAGAGATAAATAGTCATCTTTCTTAATTGTAGCAACGAACCATTGTCCCACCCTGAAAGTAACCATAAAAACAAAGTCAGGATTATCTTCAAGCTCAAGTAGCATGAATTCCTTGGTAAGCGGCAAGTCCTCAATATTAATATGAGTAGGACAATCTCCAGGAATAGAGTAAGTTATGTTATTTTCTTTATCAATCGTACATATATGGTGAATGAGCATCTTTTCCCGAAGAGAATCTATAACTGCAACATCATTTCTTTCCATTAAAAGATGTATAAGCATCTCGGCACGTTCAAAAAAAAGGGATTCAATGATATCTTGTGAGTATAGATTACTCTGAATTATATCATTGATCATTTCAAGATAAAGATATCCATTTGCCTGCTCGGCGTTATACACTTGATTAATATTATGTGTTTGCAAATAGTAGATCGAAACCCATAACATAATTATGATGAAACTTATCGCTATCAGGAAGTATTTAAGACTTCTTTCTTTCTTCTCTACATTGATCTGCTTCATTTTTTTTTAAAAGATATATCTGAAGCCAATACTGGCAAAATATGAATTTTTTATTTCATTCAAACCAACTGAAAACCAATCATTAGTAAAAATGAGCAGATTCTTCATCAACGGATAATCTGTATACAGGGAGAATAACACATCGGAGGTATAGGGAAACTCTTCATTTGTAGAAGAAGTATATTCTTTATAGACAAAGGATAACCCGGGTTTTAATAAGAGATCATCAAAATACATAGTACTTTCGAGAAAACAGCGAATACTTATTATATGCAAAAAGATCATAAAGATCTGGCTCAGGATACACAAGAGAGTCGATTTTAGATGCTACATAATTCACACTTACACCAAATTGCAAACCGATGTTTCTCTTTATTCCCCATGAGATAAATATAGTACTGCTAATTCTGAATAAGGAAAATGGATTTGGATGAGTATTCACTAGATAACGATATCCAAAATCAAAATTCGTGTGGAGGGCATATTTTTTGTAAAATTTTTTATATATCCAGTATGTGGTATTACCGAAGTGATTAAAATTTTTATATTCAGAATAGTTGCCAAGCGATATGGCTGAACCATATTTAAAAATAAATAGATGTTCATCGACTGTTCTAAATATTTCTGCAGATCCATAAACAAATTTTCTGTATCTACTTTTCGATTGTACTAAGCCAGAATGTATACTTACACCTCCCCATTTAAAATAATATTCACTAAGAACAGATACAGAATATTCAATAGAATCTCGATCATTGAAGGAATAATTTGCTTGTGGGCGGAAATCTAAATATAGATTCTTGTTTTGGAAACTAAGGACTGCGTTAAATTGAAATGTTGATTCCTTTGCTTCACTATCTTCAGAAGCAGAGATATTAAAAAAAAATTCTCCCGCGACTGGTGAAGCCGTGAGGAGGACAGGGAGAAAAATAATAAGAATTAACCATCGCCGCATACCCTATGGACCTCCGTGATGACCTCCATTTCCCTGACCACCATTTCCTTGAAACCCCTGTTTACCAGTACCTGGTGAACCGAATTGGCTTTTAAACCGATAATCATATTTATAGGAGATCATTCGATAATGATGTAATTTGTTTTTCCGGGAAATGACACTTTTGTTTCTCAGTGTTCGGTTATCACATATTCCGTCTCCGTCCCTATCAATGAAAAAGTCATACTGCTCATCTTCTTGCACATTAAAGACCACGTCATCACTCTTCTTGTTTGTAACATCTGTGCTGTTCTGTGCGAAAAGAGGTAAAGAGAGTAGCACACAGAACAAGGTTGCAAAGGTTATGACTTTCATATAAACTCCTGTGAGAGAAAAATCGACGGGAGATTAATCCCGTCAATATTTCTCAATTGCTACGACTAATAATTTACCTTATGTCGGTATTTGAACTGTTGAGTTGAACCTGATCCATTACATGATTCAAGAGCAAAATCAACAGTGATACCATTCTCATCGATGACCAGACCTTCTATCAACTGGGGCATATATGTATGCACAAGAAGGGCACGAGCCTCATAATTACCTTCTGGAAGATCAATGAGGGTATAATAACCATTTTCATCAGTGATTGTGGTATAAACATAGAGGCCATGTCCGCCATTTCCTCCACCGTTTCCACCGCCATTACCTCCGTTACCTCCGCCGAGTATACAGCTTCCATTAAGATAGTGGAAGCGAACTGTTGCGCCTTCGATGGGGTCACCGGTAACAGCATCTGTCACAAAGCCGCTTGCTGTTGCTGCTAAGGCAACACTTGCGGTCAGCAATACTAAGCTTACGAGTGCAATGAGTTTTTTCATTGTAACTCCTTTCATTCATTTCTATTTGCACCCTATCTTGAGGCGAAAATCGTGCCAAAAATATTTTCTTTAGCCCACATTAATATCTAACCTCCATCTGAAATGTAAATTACGCATGTTTAATTATTTATCCACCAATCCGCGTGTGATGTTACATTGCACAATAATTATGCACCTGCTCCCCATTTTGCAGCATGATTATTTTAAATTTAGGTTTATGACAACTTAACTTGACTTTTAGGAGTCATTCTACTCTGCTTTTGAGATATATAGATATCTCTTAATTTTTTTGGTGGGTGTTTTTTCAAATGGTTCAGTCTGTTCTATCATTCTCATGATGCGAGAAAATGAGGATAGGTTTTCGTTCACTTCTTTTCGCAGATCTTCAAGAAGTTCCTGAATTCTTCTAGTTATCTGCGTTTGTGTGAGTTTTTTCTGAGTAAATTCTACATCCAGTTCTTCGTAGTTAAGATACACCCTTGCCACGATTTTTGAATCTTCCTTATATACAAGTGATTCCAGCACGTAATCAGAGCGATTGATCTTAGATTCGATTTCTTCTGGATAAATGTTCTCGCCACTTGGACCCAGAATAACATTTTTCAATCTCCCCTTTATGAACAGATACCCATCTTTATCTATATATCCAAGGTCACCTGTTCGCAACCATCCGTCTTTTGAGATCACTTCTTTTGTTTGGTCTGGATCGCGGAAATATCCTTTCATGACATTATCACCACGTACTATTATTTCTCCTTCACCAGTTTTCTTGTCTGGATTCTTTATTCTTATCTCCTGCTCAGGAATAGCAAATCCTGCAGCTCGAAATCTTGTTTTTTCTACACTACTACCAGAAATTAGAGGAGACGCTTCTGTCATACCATAACCAATAGCATAAGGAAATTTGCCATCGCGAAGAAATCTTTCTGTTTCAGGAGATAGTGCCGCACCACCAATACCAAAAAATCTTAACTTCCCTCCAAAAGTAGCGAGAATCTTTTTAGCAGCGACTTTATGCAAAAGTTTTCGAGTGGGGGGGAATTTCATCAACCCTCTTCGAATCACATTTTTATGTAATTCGTGAAGGATTTTTGTTTTGTAGATCTTTTCTATGATAAGCGGGACTGTCAGCATCATAGTCGGGCGAACCTTTTGAAGTGCAGGAAGTAGAACGCGTGCAACGGGTGGTTTGTCCAGATAAAATATTGACGCTCCTTGAATGAAGGGTATCAGAAATCCGATAGTAAATTCATAGGCATGTGAGAGTGGTAAGATGGATAGAAGTCTGTCTTCATAGCTTACCTTCTGAATTTCAAGAGTAGCACAGGCATCATATATGAGATTTCTATGGGTGAGCATAACCCCTTTCGAGTGTCCTGTCGTCCCTGAGGTATAGATAATCGACGCAATATCATCTTCTTTTACTTCCAACTTGTCCAATCCGGTTATTTTCATTGCAGCGTCACGAAGTTTTATGAATTCTCTTTGACCTTCAAGAAGTATCTCGCGCAGCTTATCTTTTGCTTTATATGGAGGAACAATACTAAAATCTTCAATGATAAAAATCGTTTCCACGAGAACAAGTGGTGCATCCTCAAACTTAGCATATTGATCTTTGGAAATGAATATCGCTTTGGCAGAGGAATGCCTTAGAATATGATGAATTTCGCTGGGATGGAAATCCGGCAGTATCGGAACTGCGACAGATCCCATAACCGTTATGGCGAAATAAGCTATTCCCCAGTTTGGCTTGTTCTCAGAGAGGATCGCCACTTTATCACCAGGTTGAATCCCGCGTTCTTTGAGCACTCGAGAAATTATTTTTACTTGTTCTGCAAGTTTATTATAAGAAACAGATTCACCCCCAACCATACCAAGCGCTACTTTATTTCCGTAACGGTCAGAACTTTCCTTCAATACTTCCTTGAGTGTATAATGTTCTAATTCTTTCATAGTCATTCCTTTCTGATATTTTTACTGTTCCTTGTAAAAAATGAGATAATGTGGTTGAGTTCGCTTCAGTTTTATTACTTTTTTTCTTTTATTATGGTATTATTTTTGTCAACATAAATCTTTCTGGATATTCTGTGAGAGTTTTAAACAGAAAACTTGAGATATTTTTCAGCTTTCAAGATTTTGATTACATAAATATTTAAACCAAATAGAAGTATGCACATCAAAGAAAAGTAAAAGATAGGTGTATGGAAACGGGTAGACTCGAGCAGCTTATCGAAGAAAATTATCAGAATATCTTTTTGTTGTCCCTGAAGATGCTAAAAAATCGAGAAGATGCTGAAGATGCTACCCAGGATATTTTTCTTAAAGTGTATGAAAATATTAGTTCATTTCGACATGAAGCAAAATTCACAACGTGGATATATAGAATTGCACTCAATCATATTTATTATATGAATACACAAAGGTTGAAAATGTATAATAATCAGCCGAACAAGCATGAGATCAGAACTGAGCATAATGAAGATCCCGCTGATGTTTTGGTAGAAAAGGAGCTTTTTAATGCATTGGAAAAAATTATCGATGGCCTTTCACCAAAACAGAAAGAAGTATTCATAATGCGTTATTATAATCAGCTTCCTTTCAAGGATATCGCAAAAATTTTAAAAAAAAGTCTTGGAACAGTTAAAAGTAATTATTTCTTCGCTATGCAAAAAATTAAAAATGAGCTTGAACAAAATCAATTATTGGAATTTCAGGAGTAACTATGAAATGTCTGGATAAAAACATTTTAATAGATCATGTAAATAATGATCTTTCAGCAAGAAAGAAGAAACAAGTTATAACGCATCTTTCTACCTGCGAAAAATGCCGCATAGAACTTGAAAAATGGAGAAAAGTTTTACAGACAACCGAGCAATTCGTTGCTGGAGATATTGCTGCACATTCTGTACCACCACATGCCCACATAACCCGAAGATTTGAGAAGCTCTCTAAAAAGGAAAAGATACTTCAACCAGAACAAGGAAGATGGCTGCATGCCTGGGCAAGACCAATAATTGTAACCGCATGTGCTATTGTGGCGACCCTTATGCTCTACTTTTTTTCACAGAGAACATCTCCTATCACACCTGCGGATTATTACATAATTGATAATGGTTTTAATACCGAAGCTGTTACATTGAACGAAGATACCATTGAACAGCTTGAATCATATTACTTGCGTGAAATATATGAAAATGACGAACTCAGGAATGATATCCTTTATGGAGACTGGCAAGAATATGATGATCAGTTAGAGTATCTTGATGAAAACGAGATGGAAAATCTTCTGCAAGAATTATATGGAGAAAAAATAACATAGACTTAGGAGAAACTTATGAATACAAAAAAAGTTACAATATTACTGGTTTTGGTATTGTTGGTAAATTCAATCATTTACGCACAAAAATTTCAACCGCATCCTATGGGTAAACATAAAGAACTCATTACACAGTATCGTGACCTTGAGATGCTTAAAGCACTTGATCTTTCACAGGAAGAATCAAAGGTTGCACTTCCCATTATCAAAGATATTGATAAAAACAGAGAATCCTTCTATGAAAATCAGAATAATGTTTTGAATGAAATTGAGAAATCTCTTAGTGATAATAACATGAAAGAACTTTCTAAAAATGTTGATAAATTTATCGAGGTTCAGAAAAATTTTGAGAAAGACAGGCTTGAACTGTTTAAGAAACTTCGAAAGAATCTACCTGAAGAAAAGTTTGCGCGATATATTCTTTTTATGCGTCAATTTGGCAGGAACTTGCAGGAAAAGATCCATCACATGATGGGCGAAAAAAACAAGATGGAGAAACTTCATCCCCAAAAACCTTAACGGATCTATTGCCTGTTAATATGTAGATCAGAAAATTCTTTACTCTGAAAAACACTCACTACTTTTCTCTTCATCAACTCCAGTATTGCAAGGAAAAATGCTATAAGCTCACTTCTACCAGAATGTTTTATGAGATCAGAAAACAGAATTTTCTTGTGCGTTTTAAGTAGATTGGATAATTCCTCTATTTTTTCCTCGACCTTATATATATCCAGTGAAACACTCTCACTTACTTCTTGGGGTTTCTGGATGATATATCGTTGCAGCACCTTAATCAAATCATAGAGATCAACATTCTCATGAGTAATTTCATAATTTACTGCAGTTTTTTTGATCTTTGCCTTTTCTTCGTCGTCCATCGAACGATAAAAATAATAACGGTTTTCCTCTGCCAGATTTTTCAAAATCTCAGAAGTTTCCTTCACTTTTTGATAGGCAAGAAGGTTATTCACCAGTTCAGTACGAGGATCTTCTTCCTCTTCTTCCACAGTTTTAGGAAGCAATGATCTCAGCTTGATCTGGATAAGTGTCGCAGCCATCTCCATAAATTCCCCTTCTAAAGATATATTGAGTTCTTCAAGAATATTTAGATATTTAAGGTATTCTTCAAGAATAAAAGCGATGGGAATATCATAGATGTCTATTTTGTGTTTTCTGATGAGATAGAGGAGGAGATCAAGGGGTCCTTCGAAGTTAGGAAGTTTAATCTTATATTTATCGCTGTCTTGAATTTTTGCTGCTTGATCTGTGGCTTCTACCATTTTAAATCATTACTCCTGTAAGCATTCTGACAAAAAATCTGATAGGCGGTAAGATGACGCTGCCAATTATGTTCAAACCAGCAAAGTTACTAATCAAGATGATTGCAATAAATAGAATCATTCCTTTTCGTTCAAATTGTTGGTACTTGAAATAGAGCCTATCTGGCAAGAAAGCCCCGAATATTTTAGAACCGTCAAGTGGTGGGATCGGTATCAGATTGAAAAATCCAAGTGCGATATTAATAAAGATCGTATAAAAAAGGATTATCATAAAGATATTATGAGAACCAGGCATGACAGTCGAATTCAGGAAATTAAAAAGAATGCTGAAGGCAATTGCACTGATAAAATTTGCCAGGGGACCAGCCAATGATACGAGTGCAGTATCTCTTTTGAAATTTCTGAAATTATATGGATTAATCGGTACTGGTCGTGCCCAGCCAATCTTCGCGATGAACAGCATAATAGTACCAATTGGATCTAGATGCTTGAGCGGATTGAGTGTCAAACGACCTGCTCTTTTCGCTGTATCATCTCCCAGCTTATATGCAGCATAGCCATGAGAAAATTCATGGATTGTCAATGCATACAAGATCGGGAATATCAAAATAAAGATCTGTTGAATTATGCTCATATATAGGAAATGTACGATTGATGAGAGCTCGTGTCAATTTTTTCGACGCATTGTTCATCATATAGTGCCATCAAACCCATCAATGAAAATATTGACATTACCTATGCCTATTTGGATTGTGGCTTAACCAAAAAAATCAAGGTCTGTGAAAGGAGTCAGTGTATGCAATTACAACAAGCTTTCATTGCGACTGCAAAAAAATACTCCAAGCGGTTCGCCGTTTATGACCAAGCAACTGAACGTGATTTAACCTATGATAAAATGCTTATTGCATCTCTAATATTGACCAAAAAACTCCACGCATATCACGGAAATTATATCGGCATCATGATCCCCACTTCTGCGGGTTGTATGCTTTCAATTATCGCTGCCCTCATGTCTGGAAAAACACCCGTCATGATAAACTACTCAACAGGCGCAGCTGAAAATTGTGTGTATGCGCAGGAAAAATGTAGTTTTAAGACAATTATCACTAGCAAAAAGTTGATGAAAAAACTCAACATTGAATTCGTCGATGGTATGATATTCATTGAAGATATTCTTACTTCTGTTACGACCGGTGATAAGATCAAAGCGGCACTTCGCTCCAAGCTTCCCACCGGAATGCTACAAATTTCAGTGCATCATGGAGATGAAGATGAAAACGCTGTTATTCTATTCACCAGTGGAAGTGAAAAAGACCCCAAAGCTGTACAGCTTACTCATAAAAATCTTTTTCATAATATTACTGCCTGTACCGAGGTGTTTAAATTCTCTCATGAAGATATCTTCCTTGGTAATCTTCCTCTTTTTCACGTTTTCGGGCTTACAACCAATTTCTGGATACCCATAACTGTGGGAGCTGCTATTGTCACGCATGCTAATCCCTTGGATTATAAAAAAATTGTTGATTCGATCAAAAATTATAAAATAACCATTATGATAGGTACTCCAGCGTTTTTTTATGGCTACCTGAAACGATCTAATGATGGTGATTTCTCTTCGGTTCGTATCGCTGTGGCTGGTGCGGATAAACTCACTTCACAGATCAGGGAAGGTTATCGTAAAAAGCACGGTATAGAGATTCTTGAAGGATATGGAACAACTGAAACAAGTCCCGTCATTTCAGTCAATTTACCAGAAGCAAATAAACCAGGCAGTATCGGAAAACCAATACCTAGAGTGCAGGTAAAGATACTCGACAGGGAAACTTACGAAGAGCTTCCAAGAGGAAAAGAAGGCAAGATAGTTGTGAAGGGTGATCTTGTAATGAAAGGTTACTATGGTGATCTTGAGGAGACCTCTCTTCGCATTCACAATGGCTGGTATGATACTGGTGATATGGGAGTAATGGATGAGGATGGATTTCTCTGGCATCGTGGGCGGCTGCGAAGATTTGTTAAAATTGGTGGAGAGATGGTTTCTCTGGTAAAAGTAGAGGATACACTTAACAAATATCTGCCTGAAAATGTTGTATGTTGTGTCGTTGATGTTCCCAATCCGACCAAAGGTGCCGATATTGTTGCGGCAATCACAACAGCAGAGGTTGATTTTAAAAAAATCAAAAAGCAGATGGCTAAAGAACTTACCTCTATCGCGGTCCCAAAAGAATTCCACGTTATAGAAGATATTCCTATGATGGGAACAGGAAAAGTTAACTTCCGCGAGGTAGAGCAGATTTGCAGATCATATCAGGCAAACGGCAAGAAAACTCATTCATGAAAAAGTAAGGACGGTAATTCGCTTAATGGCAAAGATCAAAGAGCTAAAAAAAGCAAAAAAAGACAAGAAAATAAAGAAGAAATCTCAACTCAGAGAATGGATCGAAGCAATAATTTTTGCTGGCATTGCGGCGATAATAATTCGCACCTTTGTTATCGAAACATTTCTTATACCATCTGAATCAATGGAAAGCACTTTTCTCAAAGGTGACCAGCTTATAGCAAATAAATTCGTTTTCTGGTTTCGCGAACCAAAACAATTTGAACCTATAATATTCAAATTTCCCTTTGATCCCTATGATCCTCAACCAGAAGATAGATATGCTAAACTGATACGTCCAATATACTGGGATAAGAAAAATTTCTTCTTCAAATTTCATAAACGCCGTGATTTCATAAAGCGGATAATCGGTATGCCTGGAGATACCCTGCAGATTATAGACAAAAATGTATATGTGAACGGTAAGTATGTGAAAGAAGATTATGTGCAGCATACTGATTTCCGTATAATTCCTCGTGAGCAGGGACGGCTTTACATCAATAATGAATTCATGGGTAGCAGAGATAATTTCGGTCCTCTTGTGGTTCCGGATAGCTCATATTTTGTCATGGGAGATAACAGAGATAACAGTAATGACTCCCGCTACTGGGGATTTCTTGAACGAGAGTATATCAAAGGTATCCCAATGATCATTTATTGGTCAATGGGGGATCATCACAAAATACGTTGGAACAGGATACTCAAGATTCCGAAATAGACCTGAAAAAACTATTCTCTGTTTATACTTGTGAAAGAAATTTCTCTTTACGTACATATTCCCTTCTGTCTACAAAAGTGCAACTATTGTAATTTCTATTCACTTCCCTACAATTCCGATCTTGCAAATGACTATCTCGCTGCACTTATAAAGGAATTGAGTGAGTACAGAAATGAAGGATATTCCGTCAACTCTATCTATCTGGGCGGTGGAACTCCATCATTACTGACCTTTTACCAACTTGTTCCACTTATCACTGCGATAGGTCGTACCTTTCACATTGATGAAAACGCAGAAATTACTATCGAAGCAAATCCAGCTACTATAACACGAGAAAAAGCACAAGATTGGAAAACGCTTGGCTTTAATAGAGTTAGTATTGGCGCACAATCCTTTAATGATAATGAATTAAGTGTACTGGGACGATTGCATTCTGCTGATGAGATTGGGCATGCAGTCAGGCTTGTAAAAGAACATTTCACAGAAAATGTATCTCTGGATCTCATGTATGGAATTCCGCAACAGTCCTTTATAAGCTGGCAAAAAAGCCTGAGACTTGCTCTCGAACTCAAACCCACCCATCTATCCTCTTATTGTCTCAGTCTTGAGCGTGGCACTCCATTATTTACCTCTCAAAAAAAATATACTTTCCCGTCCGAAAAACAGCAGCGGGGTATGTACTATATGATGAAGTCAATAATGGAAAAGAACGGCTTTATTCATTATGAGATATCAAATTTTTGTTTGCCGGGTTATCTTTCTCGTCATAATGATTCTTACTGGTTGGGTAACGAATATATCGGTTTAGGTGCAGCTGCACATTCTTTTATTGATATGGAAAGAATAGAAAAGTTAACTGATGCCAGCTGTTATATTTCCAAAATAAATAACAACCAATCCGTTATCAAATCAAAGAAATGCATATCGTTCCGAGAATATATCTCAGACTGTATCTTTCTTGGATTACGACGCCTTGAAGGTATTGATCTTACTCATTTCAAGAAAAAACATGGTTTTAATATTCTCAATGAATATAAGCATGAGATGGATAGATATTTGAAAACCGGATATTTGACAGTTGATAACAATCATCTTAAACTTACCAGAAAAGCACTTTTTATATCAGATGAAATATTAAGCGAGTTTGTATAGTATGAAAAAATTAGTTATCATTTTCTTCCTCATAGTACCGCTACCCATCTCTGCGGATCTACTCATTCCAATGGATCTGACCCAGACTGACCATTTAAAAGCTTATGGAATAGTATATAAAGCACTTGAACTTGGATACGATGGAAAATGGCTATTGAACTATCGTGGTGGTTCATTTCTTATTCCCGAAAATGATGAACTCGCTGCCTTCTGTAAGCTTCGGGGAGTAATCTACGAACGCATTTCACCAGTTGATTGGCTCTCGATAGAGCAGACAATTGAAAAATCTAACATGGACATAGTGTATCTTGAGAAAGCACCCAAAATTGCTGTATACACATTACCGGAGAGCAAAGCAGGGCACCTCCATGGATTTGCAGGAGAACCATGGGATGATGCTGTCACTCTCGCCCTAACCTACGCCGAGATACCTTATGAGACAGTCTATGACACAGAGGTTCTTCAAGGCAAATTAGAAGAGTACGACTGGCTTCACCTCCATCATGAAGATTTTACAGGACAATATGGAAAATTCTATGCAAGTTTTAGAAATACGAACTGGTATAAAGAGATCGAGCAGATAGATCAGGAGCTTGCGACAAAACTTGGATTCGAAAAAGTCTGGCAGCTCAAGCAAGCAGTTGTCCAGATGATCAGTAATTATGTGAAGAATGGAGGATTCCTCTTCGCGATGTGTGCAGCCACAGATACGTATGACATTGCCCAGGCAGCGTATGGAATAGATATTTGTGATACTCCTTTTGATGGAGATCCTATGGATAGAGATGCGGAAAGTAAACTCGACTTTGATCGCACTTTTGCTTTTGAGAATTTCACGCTTGTGAAAAATCCTTATGAATATGAATTCTCTAGCATTGATGCCAGCAACTATGCACAGATAAGGGGCGCAGAAGCGGATTATTTTACTCTTTTTGACTTTTCAGCAAAATATGATCCAGTGCCCACCATGCTCACCCAATGTCATGTAAATGTGGTGAATGGATTCCTTGGACAAACAACATCATATCATAAAAAATATATAAAAAAAAGTGTTATTGTATTAGGTGAGGTTGAAGGCGCAGATGAAGTAAAGTATCTGCATGGCAATTTTGGCAGAGGAACCTTCACTTTCTACGGAGGTCATGACCCTGAAGATTATCAACATAGAATTGGTGACCCTCCCACGCTGCTGGAATTACATAAGAATTCTCCTGGTTATCGATTGATCCTGAACAACATTCTCTTCCCAGCCGCAAAGAAGAAAAAACTAAAGACTTAGAGTATTCCTCTCTCGCTCAATTAATTTCTCGTTTACCATGTCGTCAATAATTCTCTCTATCCTCGCTGTATCATTTTCAAGAAAATTCACTAATTCTTTGATTAATATAGTTTTCTTTTCTAACAGAACCTCAAGTATCTTTCCTTGAATTTGCCTATCCGAATCCTCAAATTTTGATTGTCTCCTATAATGCTTACTCCTCCTGCTGAGATTACCGGCCTTCTCTTTTAAATGACTGCCATAATCCATCAAAGCAGAGTACTATTCTCGGGGATCTTCCCTATCCATAACTTGCGATGCTATGTCATATAATCTTTTTTCTTCAATATTCGATTTATTTTGAAAAAAATGATAAATGAGAACAGTTCGAATATTTGTTTCAAGAAATACAGTAGGGATATTGAATGCGAAAGCAGCTATCGATCGTGCGGTTGTTTTTCCTATTCCTGGGAATTTCTCAAGTTCTTCGATACCTTTCGGAATTACTCCATCATATTCATTATTGACTTTCTTTGCTATCTCATGAATCCATTTTGCACGACGATTATATCCTAATCCTTTCCACTCTTGAAGGACATCAAGAAAAGATGCTTGCGCAAGAGATGCAATATTATGAAATCTCTTAATGAAAGCACAATATTTTTCAATAACCCTTTCCGTTTGCTTTTGTTGTAGCATGAGTTCTGATACTATAATTTTGTATGGATCTTCTGTGTCGCGCCAGGGAAAACTGCGTTTATTAATTGTATAGTATTCGTAAACTATATTCTAAAAATCAGCTATTTGTTTTTTGTTTAGCTTCATCAGAATTCGGAACTTTCGTTTTCTTGATTGAGATAATAATACCAGTATATGACCAGTAAACTCCGCTACCAAGTATTATCCCAAACATTGCTCCTCCGAACACATCCAATGGATAATGAACTCCCACATATATTCGTGAAAAACCAATCAGTATAGCAAAACCAAAAAAATATGGACTGTATTTTCTATAAAAATACGAAAAAACTGTTGCTGCGGTAAATATATTCATAGAGTGGTTAGAAGGAAATGAAAAAGATGTTTTATAACCCCCAAGAAATCTTCCCCCCTCTATAAAGAATTGCGGATGACATGGACGCATTCGTCCAACAAGTGGTTTAATAATGCGATAAGCTATCAAATCTGACAGGGCAACTGCGATAATCACCAATCCCAGTACTATCAGTGCTTGTTTTTTCTCTTTTATGAGCAGAAATATTATAGCAAGAGCAATAATGACCAACCAATTTCTTGGTTCAGTGATAAAAGGAAAAACAACATCAAATACAGAATTAGCGATCGATTTATTCAAAAAGAGAAAGAGTGTTCTGTCAACATGAGCAATGAATGCCAGCATGAAATAAACGAATTCTAATTAATCTGGCACTGTTTGATCACTGCGTATTTCGATGATATTGTTGCAGTATCCTTAAAATGAGAGTTTGCGCTTTCTACTTTCTCTGAAACCAGCTTTGCCTGTACTGTCTTACCTGCAAGATCGGTGAAATTTTCTGGAGGGATAGTATAACTTCCAGTTTCGACACTATCTTCTGGAACATAAACCATGTTCGTGCCACTGCCCGATTGATCTTCATAACTCAATTCTATCCACACATTATCATCAGGTATTATTTCTTCCCAGGTAACCTGAACGCTGTCCGTATGGCTGAAGGTTGCTGGAATATTAAATGTATGAAGATCCTGATGCTGAGTTCTAATAACTGAGTCATATTCGTCTCCATTGCTCATTATCACTGTGATGGTGTATTGAGTGTTCAAGTAGATTGGATAATCACCAGTAGTTTCATAATAAGGTCCGCCAGTAATATAATACTCAACCTGCATGTGAGTTCCATTGACAGACACCCCACCATCTTTGATCTTCACCAGGTTTAAATTCTTATCAAAAAGATGGGCAATAGCTTCTCCCTTAAGAGTTTTGGCATTATCATACGTGCGTTCCACAGTAAGTGTGGGCGAAATTTTGGATGGATCATTCAGTGGTTCATCAGAAAGAGGAGAGTCGCAATTAGAAAGAAAAAAAGCTGAACATAAAATTGTAATTCCCATCAATACTTTAATATGGTTTTTCATAAGCTCTCCGATTATACATTGATATGCCTCTTTTTATGAAAAAAAGTATTTTTAAGTCAAGATTATTTGATTTTGGTGATCTTAATGAATTCTCTCTGACAAATAAAATTCTTGATTTAGAAACCTCTCTAATGAAAGAGAAATTTCATAAATTCAAAGCATCCTGGTTCTATTATGTGTACAACTAATCTTCTTGACTAACTGAGATACATTATTGAAATAGTGTCTCAAGAAAGGAGAAGATAGATGGATAAGCTGAATCAAAAGATGACGACGAAGGATCCTGTTGAGAAGCTAGCTCGGAAGCGATTATCCGTATTGCAGTTAGCTGAGAGTTTGGGCAATGTTACAGAAGCATGCCGCCGCA
>DRBZ01000028.1 GCA_011043895.1 Candidatus Cloacimonadota bacterium | reverse complement strand
ATAGAAATGACCTCGATCCATGCGAATATTCTTAAAAGCACGATGGATGCTTTTGCTTCGATGATATCAAACAATCTTAATAAGGTCATGAAATTTCTCACGTCAGTAACGATTATTTTAATGATTCCAACTTTGATAGCCAGTATTTATGGCATGAATATCGTTCTTCCTTTCCAGAATTCACCCCACGCCTTTGCTATCACAATGGGAGCTTCGATCATTTTTTCACTTATAGGTGTGTTGATTTTTATCAAAAGAAAATGGTTTTAGAATATGAAAAAAAACACGTCTTTTCTGTTTATATTAATTTGTACAACAATTTTGCTTAGTTCTTGTGCTCGTGGGTTAAGTGAGCGTGATAAACTTCTATTAGAATTGAATGAACCGGAATATCTGATGGCTGCGTTGTGGCAGCAGACTTCATCGGAATATCGGGCACTCTGCTATCAGGCATTTAATGTTGCCAGAGATAGAATTCACCTTGACCTTATGAAAGAATGGCCAAAACCAAGAGCAGTCATTATTGATCTTGATGAAACACTGGTTTTCAATTCACCGTACAATGCGTCTGGCGTTATGAAAGAGCAGAATTATCCTCAAGAATTTTATGAATGGATAGCATCTGGCAAAGCGACTCTTATCCCTGGAGCAAAAGAATTCCTCGAGTATATTAATAAAGAAGGATATGAGATCTTTTATGTGACGAATCGAAGGGATGAAAGTACAGACATTACCTTACAGCAGATCATAGATCTCGGTGTACCGCAAGCTAATAGTGAGCATCTACTCATGCGGGGAACTGATCACACAAAACAAGGCAGACGTGATAAGGTTGCAGAAGAATATGTAGTAATTCTTTATATAGGAGATAATTGTGTTGATTTTCTCGGAGATTTTTATAATGCTTCGATTGAAGAAAGGAAAGGAGTTGTTGTCAGAAATAAGGAAAAATGGGGACGGAATTTCATTATCTTGCCCAATCCCATGCATGGTTCATGGAAGAAAGCGTTGTACTATGGGAAGGGAAATTTGACTGATGCAGAAAAATTACAGTTAAAGATTGATCTATTAGAGACGGTTGATGAATAAAAAAACCTCTCAAATTTAAAAGAGGTTAAATGTCTGTAGTTCTTGGTTTTATTTCTTCTTATCTTCTTTTTCTTCGCTATTTCTTAAAAGGATTTCCATTTTCACCGAAATTAATCTTCTCTTTACTCTCTTTTTCAGTATCAATCTCATGGATTGTAACTCTGCCTGAAATATCTTCTGAAATCGTTACAAAAGCAATAGTCTCACCACGCATATTTTTTACAACATCAGTAATTAGACGTACAGGGAATAAAGAGCCGTCTTTTCGCACATTAATACTTTCTCTTACTTTCCCCTTCCATTTGGTAATTTCACTCTTTGTGGTATATTTATGGAGGTCCGGTGGTGAAAATATCCTGACATCTTTTCCAATCAATTCATTAACCTCATATCCATGCATAAGTGCATCTGCTGGATTTGTATAGATAATTCGGCGTTCAGTATCTGTGAGTGTAACACCCAATCGCATTGTTTCAAATGCTTTCTTCGCATGTTCTGCGCTCATCCTTTCAGTAAGGTCTTCTGAAATCGTTACAAAACCGACCGTCTCACCCTCATTATTTTTTACAACATCAGAGATTAGACGTACAGGGAAAGTAGAACCATCTTTACGCACATTTATGCTTTCTCTGGTCATTCCCTTCCATTTATCGATTTCATCAACAGGAGAGATATTTTCTTTAGGAGAATACACTCTCACATCTTTACCCAAAAGCTCATTGATTTCATAACCATGCATTTTGGCATCAGCTGGATTGGTATACACGATTTTTCTATCCTTGTCTGTAATGGTCACACCCAATCGCAATGTTTCAATTGCCTTTTTTAAACGAACAAGTCCCTCTTCAGCTTGTTTTTGCTCAATGATTCTGCCAAGTTGTTTTGAAATTGAATTTATTAGTTCACGCTCATCCTTGGTAAAAGGTCCCTCAAAGCTATCGGGTTTCTTTTCAAGATAACCGACTTCGATGGTGCCAACGGACTCACCATATACTTTTATATCACTTTTGATATATGAAACAGGTGAATGGTAATTTTCGGTCTTGAATTCTTTATCTCCCCATGTCACTTTCGCACATGTTATTTCTGGAAATTGCCATGCTTTTGGAATCTGCTCGATCGTGCCTTTGAGAATACCTTCTATCGTGATATTAGGTTGTTCAAGAAGACTTGTAATGTTATAAAGACATTTAACTTCACTTATCCTTTGATTAAGATTTCGGGCAATCTGAAGCAAATTTTCACGGGTTTGCTGGTATTTGCTCTCGAGAATTTCAAGTTCTTTGATACGCTTGTTCTTTTGTTCAAGCTCTTCTTGCAACTTCTTTTTTGAAATACCACCTATCATGTCATCTCCTTAATCGGTGTACAATATTTATTATTCCATTTTTTTCTGTCAATAATGCAATCTACATTTATATCTCATTCGGTATATCAATGAACTTAGTAGGGATGTCAAATTCTTCTTTGAGTAATGCACCTAGCTTCCGAATCCCAAATTTTTCGGTGTTATAATGACCTGCATTGATAAAATTGATACCCAACTCCTCTACTTCCCGAACAATGTTTTCCTTAATATCACCTGTGATAAACGTATCAGCTCCCATTCTAAAAGCTTCACCATAATCACTTGAACTACCTCCGGAGATAACTCCTACTTTTCTCACGGTTGTTTCTCCAGCTGCAATGACAAAAGATTTAGTTCCCAGTTTCTTATCTACATACAGCACAAAATCTTCTATGGGAGATGGAATTTTTAGAAGACCAACATATCCAATATCTCCATAATAAGGTGAAGCAAGACGTTCAATATCCAATAATTCCAATCTTCTGCACAGTTCAATATTGTTACCAATTTCGTTATGTGCATCAAGTGGTAGATGATAACCACAAAGGTTGATTCCATTTTCAATAATTAGTTTTATTCTTTCTTTAAAAATTCCAACAATTCGAGGTGGATCTCCTAATTGATTCTTGAATAATCCATGATGAACTATCAGCATTTCAGCATTTTCTAAGATCGCTTCATCGATTAATCGTTTTGAAAGACTTACACCAGTAACAATCTTGGAGATATCCTCAATGCCCTCAATCTGAAGACCATTATAACAATAGTCCTTAAATTTTTCAACTTCTAAATAGTTGTTGCAAAATGCAACGATCTCATTTCTTTTAACCATTATTACTCACTTTTTATCATTGCATAGGCATTGTGATTGTGTATAGATTCAATACTCTCTGCTTCAATCTTATAGCTTGTGATGCGTACATCATTTTGTAATATTTGCGCAATATCTCTGGCAATATCTTCTACGAATTTAGGATTATCATAACTTTTCTCGGTAATGAATTTTTCATCTGGTCGCTTTAATAGTGAAAAAATCTCCGAACTCGAAGCATTTTCTGCAAATAAAATCAACTCTTCTAACCAGATGAATTGTTTATAAGAAACAGAAAGTGTAATATATGCGCGTTGATTATGAGCACTATACTCACTTATTTCTTTTGAACATGGACATAAAGAAACCACAGGTACTTTTGCAAACATCTCTAGTTCAAATTTTTTCTTCAAATTCGCTTTAAAACCACAATTATACGACATCAGTGATTTTTCTTTTGTTATTGGAGCTTCTTTCTGAATGAAATATGGGAATTCCATCTCAAGATATGCAACATCTGCATCGAGCTTCTTCTTCATTTCCAGCAAGAGTTTTTCCAGATTATCAATAATCGTTTCTTTGTGATAATGATGGAGTATTTCCACAAATCTGCTCATGTGGGTTCCTCGGAATTCGTGCGGTAGTTCAACATACATATTGATATCTGCAATAGAATTTTGAGTCCCGTTAGTCCTGTCCTGGAGTACAACCGGATATTTTAATCCTTTAACACCGACTTTGTTGATCGGAGTATTCCGTGTATCTTTCTGATTTTGAATATCATTCAATTTCATTTTTTTATCCTGGAATATTGTGCTGTAGAATCTAACAAAACGAAGTGATATTTGTCAAAATTATTTGAAAAAACATATCCTAATGTTTCAGAATTATTCTCATATACAATCAATGCTTCGACATTATCAATGGTGTTCACTAGATCGATACCGCTATCTGGTCCCATTACGAACAATGCTGTACAAAGTCCATCTGCAGTGGTTGCATCTGGGGCAATAACCGTTACACTTACTGATGAATAAGAAGGTAATCCTGTTCGAGGATCAAGTATATGATGGATGCGAACACTATTCTCCATAAAAAATTGTTCATAATCTCCTGAAGTGACGACTGCATTATTTTTAACTTCTATTGTTCCAAAAACTTCTTGTTGCTTTCTTGGATGCTGAATGCCGATCTTCCATGATTTCGTTTTTGGATTCTCCATAACATATAAATCTCCACCAGCATTGAGTGCAGCATACTTTATACCATTACTCTTTAAAAAACTGATCACTTCATCAATAATAAATCCTTTTGCGATACCACCAGCATCGATAACAATGTTCGGACTTTTTTTATAATACATATTATTTGAAACTTCAATTACTTCAAAACTTACAAATGGTAGATTTTCTTCAATGACTTCTTTGGATGGACGTTTGCAATCAATAAAATCATATAATGCAAGCACTTTGCCAACAGTTATATCAAATGCACCATCAGTTAAATCGCTAATTTGTAATGCAGAAGAAAGGAGTTCCTCCATCCCTTCTGATATCCTGAACGTGTCCTTTGCTGCATTGAGTGCATTTATTTCACTCTGTGGAATATGTAACGAATATGTAGCTTCTAGTTCATCAATTAATGAAAAAGTTGAATCAAGTATTTGTTTTGCATTTTTTATTTTATCTTGTATATCAATAGTAACGAAAGTACCAAGAGCTAACCTGGTTTCCTCGATTGGTTTCGTTTGCTCATGTTGTATCCTAAAATAGATTACAGCTAATAGAATCAGAAGAAATATTGCTTGAATACTATGTTTTTTCATTTTCAAAAAGAAAGCACAAAGTCAATGAGTTACGTCAATAACTTTGTGCTTATGTGATATTTATTTTCTTATTTGATGAATCCTAACCAATCACCAAGCAGAAACTGAATACGTCCGATGAGAAGTGATATACGTGCCATCACTGTATAACCAAATGAAGCACCGAATCCCACCATCATAAACCAGATCCCAATTGAGGTGAATTTTCCATACACTCCTTCATGTGCTTTCGAGAAGAAGAAGTAAAGAAGGATACTTATGGTTCCAATAAAAATCAAAATGATGTTGATATTATTGAGCGGAAGCATCATTGTTCTCATCTGTACAAGCACAGTGGCGTGCATGGACATGGGAACACCCATACCGACCATACCCATACTAAATGCGATCGGATATCTACTGATCCAACTAAACTTGGAAGAAAATCTGAACCAATAAAGAATACCGATTATAAATGGTATGATAAGTATATAGTCTTTTCTGAGGAATAAAGGTTCGTATGCGTATGGGAGAAAGGCATTATAGAAGGTGTAAGGAATATAATAACCCATGGAAACGCCTACGAAAAGGTGCTCTGCAAATTTATAGAAAGGATTATCCTTGTATAAGAATGAGAACATACATAGCGTAAGAAACGCTGCAATCCAGATTCCAATTGTTTCAGTCATTATTACTCCTTATTTCATATACTTCTTTTTTTGTTCACGTTGTTCAAGAAAATAACCGATGTTACCAAGAATAATGAAAAGAATTATAAGTACGTGGACAATTGCCTGTGCATCCATACCGATACGGGCTTTGTTATATTTATATAGTCTTGCTTTTTCTGGTATATTTTTATAAGCCTGTTCTACCCATTTCATATTTCGAGCTTTTTTCTTGCTGAACTCCTGTCCATTCATAGCGAAGATATCCACAAGCTGCTCGTATTCTGCAGCACCTTTCAGTCCACCAAGACTTCCTATGAACTGACCAGTCTGAAGCAGAGGATACACATCTGCAGCCATAACAGCAGTAAGACCAACTGCAACATCAACACCGAACTTAGCTCGAGCATATGTTACCCAGAACTGTCCCATCGATGAGCCAGAGATCTCAACCACGACCTGAATATTGTCATAGTTTTTTATATCCTGCATGATAGGAAGATTCTCTAGTTTGAGACCTTCACTGTTCGTTTCTACTGCCTTGGCTATGTCATCGCCCATACCCAACATGATTGGAAGCTTCAAACCCCAGGGTTTGAAACCGAAATTACAATAATCAATATTCGCTTCAATATCAGGATAGTCTTCTTTTACTTCGGAAAGAGCAAGCTGGATAATAGCGGCTCCCTGTGGAAGGAAAGAAATGGTGAATACTTTGATATTTCTTTCGAAACAATGCCTTAGGATGGCAAGATCCATTGGATATAGCTCAGGCATCACGCCAGGATCATGGGTAAAATCCATAATGATCGCCATATCATCACGTCCGGCAATGGCATCGATATGACGATAAAGATCTTCAACAGGTGTGGTAGAATATGTTTTGAATCCAATTGGGAAAACTAATGGAAGGATAACTGCAATTGCGAGAACAATGTAGATATATCTTCTATCGAGTTTCTGCATACTTTCTGAGAATTTCATTGTTACCCCCCTTAATCCTTTCCACCGAGATAAGAACGTTCGATACCCAGCATGATCTTTAGCGAAGTTGCGGTCATGCCAAGTCCCACACCCAGTGCAATACCACGTTTTGCAGCAAGGTTAGGAACGTTCAATATCCATTCGGTTATATCAGGGATCCAATGAGTAATTGCCTGTCCTATTGAAACCCGACCCAGCATCACAATAATAGCTGCGACAAGAAGTACCGTTGCTTCGATCGATCTGGCTCTGAATGCTTTATATGCAGCAGAAGCTATATAAAATGCCAGCAAGGAGAACATTGTTGCTCCCAGAGGTACATTGAAATTCTTGAAGATCCACATATATGGAGTACCTTCTTGGATACCCCAAATGAATCCAACAGCTGTGGTGATCACCAATGCAGCAAGAGTAACAATGCTATATCCCCAGTTAGGAGCTTTTCGCTTGATCTTGTTATAATGAACAAGTACTAGACTGAATACACCAAGCACGATTGCAAAGGGACCGATTACCTTTGTCCATTTCATGAACCAATCAAGGTAATCTGCTGATAGCTTGCTCGGAATAAACACATGAGCAACGAAGAGGAGTCCAAGTATCAGAACTATCATCATAGGTATTTGTCTTTTCATATTAAAACTCCTTTCTATTTAACCGGGAACCAGTTCATAAAGAACGTGAGGTGAACAGATGAAAGAATGGTTCCAATAATAACTGTGATGACAATGAGAAGCTTCATATAATCTTGTGCTTTCAGAGTTCCAAGAATAAGTGGCTGTTTTGATAGATAGGCACTTGCAGCATAGAGTTCTTCACCTATAAGTGTATAGTCGCAAGTAGTGATAAAGAAAGGCAACTGGTTTACAGCATCTGTACCAGCAATCTGTATGGCTCCGGTCATGCTGCCTGTTTCAGTCATAAGAAGTGATTCTGCCCAGAACATTCCCATATAGAAGTTCGTTGCAGTTTTTTCTCTGATCATGATACCATTCACACCAGATACGAAGGCAAACTGCGCCTGAGTAATAAAGAACACACTATTCTTATCATAGGTATCAGGACGACCAGCTTCATAGTGAGCTTCTTTAACGATCTCCTGTGCAATAGGCAGAACGATGAAATCGCGTACAGGAACGAGAATTCTTGTATCATATTCAGCAGCCTTCTTTGCGACTCTACTTAAGATGGCAAGTCCTGCAAGCGTAGCCACATCACTTATACCACTCAATCCGGGTACAAATAGAATAGGACGACCCATCTCTGTGGCACGTCCGATGGCGTTATCTATCTCCTGAATACCAGCAATGGGGCGAATATAAAGGCGTTTTCCCTTTCTAGCAGCTTTGATCATAAAATAAACGAGACCCGCAAAAATAAGAACTGCAACAAGAGTAATTATTTCATTTGTATTAAACCAATTTTGTATGGGGAAAAGATATTGTGTACCATCTGGAGTAGTATAAACTGGAGTATCAATAAAGTGACCTTTCCCATCAGTTTTCCGAATATAATACTTAAAGGAACGAGCATTTGTGCAGTGAGCTTTATACAGCATCTTCATGCGAGCCTTGTTTGATTTCAGCTGATTAGCCTTCTGAACTACTTCAGGTTTGTCCTCAAGATAATCAGTGTAGAAATCAATATTTCTCTGTATCTCTGTTCTTTCCTCATCATCAGTTGCTTTTTCGAGTTCTCCCTTGAGCTTAGTAATCTCATCCCGTAATTCATTATCCTGATGTCTTAGTTGTTCAAGATACAAAGCCTGTGTATAAAATGGATATTTATCCTTATAATTAACAATACTTAGATATGTGCTGTAATATAGTCTTTTATCTTCCAAAGAGAATTTCGGTCTGCCACGATATTGATTTTCTTCATAAGAAATTTTATCTATATACTCTCTCTCGAAATAAGACAATTCCTTAGCATATCGATAAACATCACTCAAACGATTTGTTTTATATATTTGATAATAGTATTTCTTCATCTCTTCCATCTGTTGCTGAGGAGGTGAATCTATGAGTACCATTTCCTGTTTTGTATTAAAAATAAAAGTATGTGTGATATGATAATCCTCAGGAAGTGGTTCCTGCCCTTTTTTCTTACAAATGAAAGTACCTATGATCTCCATTGGTTTGAGATAGTCCCAATCAACCCTGAAGGCTACCTTATAATCAAGTACATATTCCGTCTTAGTTGTTCCATTTATTGTAAGTATCAATCTGTCAACTTCGTACATCGAATTGTCGTTAATAAAATAATTAACTGTAAGTTTTGTAAAATCATTGTTATAAGTGAGTTTTGATAGTCCATAAAAAGGATAGCCAAAGAAAACCTGTAATTGATCTCCTTTATCATTGGGTTCATCCTTTACAGTAAAATGAATTGGTGGTTCGGGAAGAATACTAGAAGTAGTGATCTCGGCAGGAATGGGTTCATCCAATGCGAGTGTTTCCTGATCTTGCCTATCCATCTCACCTATATTAAAAGTGTACCATTCCATATTAGCAGGATTGAATGCCTCAAAGTTTGCTGCAATTGAATCATAAGGAACAATAGCATTGGTTTGCGGAGTATAGGGATATGCATCCTGGCGAGTAAATATGAGGTGTCGATCACCATATTCGTCATAGAGATAGATATTGAATTGTTGTTGGTCTGATGTAAATACAGGTAATGTCCATTCGAATTGCATTTGTTCTAGATCTCTTAATGCAACTGCGTAAAAATTACCTAATTTCTCTGGTGGATCATCTGTTGTCTTCCCTGAAACGATTTCGGATAAGGGTGAAACACTTCGGTTCATGTTCAATGCCTGGATTGCATAATAATATGTTTTACCAGTTGTAAGTTTTGTAAGGATATATTTAACCTGTTCCAATTTCATGCCAGCCATGAATTCTGTGGTAGTATCAACTGTTGCATCTTCGAGAGTATCTACTTCTGTAAATATCTTCATCTTACTTTTATAGAGATATTCGTTATTTGGAATAACAGATAGGATGCGATATTCATCCATAAGTGGACCGTAGACCTTTATATCACGCGGAACTGCTCTGTATAGCACTTCTGCACCTTTTGAGCCTTTTTTCTGTCCCTTTTCATGTCTGAGCTTTGCAGGCGAAGTTGCATCAACAAAAAATGTCCAGCCCTGATCAACATACTTCATAGTATCAGCAGCAACACCTGTTTTTGCATCAACAGGTATCTTTCCTATGTAGAACAAGCTGTCAGGAGTATGTCCACGATAAATGCGGTATTCGATGATCCTTTTCTCTTTTGCAAGTGGTTTCCAGCTTAGGATAAGCCCACCTCCATCATCATGTGGAACATCTTCAACCCGTAAACCTTCTACCGGTTCATTATTAGGTTGCATTTTTGCAAATGCTGTTCCCGCAAGCAACAATGTGAAGGTTAACAGCAATATGCTGAATTTAATACAAATTTTCACTTCTGTTGCTCCTTTCATTATTTATTTTTCTATTATTTTTTTTCCGTAAGTAAACAAATTCCCTGCTTTATAAATATCATATTGTACTTGAGAAAATGGTTCTATCTCAATCGAGGGATTGGAGATAGTTCCATTTTTGAGATCAATTGTTATTTCTTCCCTTTGATTCAATTTCTCAACATCAATATTTTTCATTGTTAAAATTGGCAAACCAGAGTTAATTGCATTTCTTTTATATATTGCTCCATAGGATTCAGCAAGGATGGCTTGAATTCCAAGGGATATGAAACAGTCAACTGCCTGCTGGCGCGATGAACCTGCTCCAAAATTTTTCCCTGTGATAATAATATCACCTTTATCTGCCTTCTTTGAGAAATCCTCCCAGCCTTCGAGATTATCAAAAGCATATTGTCCCATAATATTGATGTCTGTTATTGCGAGGTATTGATTATGAAAGATCATGTCCGTATCGATATCATTAATGAGATGACCATTTTTATCGATAATGAGCCAGATCTTTCCAGTTAGTGTGTTGTCTTTTTGCATTTTAGATAAACACATGATTATCCTTTGAAACTGTCAATTTTTTTACTTGCGTACAATTTGTTACAATCATTAATAAATTACTCATTAAATTAACCGAAAATTGATTGAAGAAAACTTTTGGTAGATTTCTTGAACAGTTCATCACAATACTCAACATGCTTGGTAAATTTATCCATGTAGTGAGATGGGATGGGTGGACCAGATACATTATTTAATTTCAAAGGATCTATCGGTTTGTCATGCTGATAGATCGTGTAATGAAGATGTGGACCTGTTGACCATCCTGTTGATCCCACATATCCTATCACTTCCCCCTGTTCAACCTTTTTACCTACATAAAGATTTCTTGCATATGAATTAAGATGTCCATAAAGGGTTTTATAACCGTTTGAATGTCTGACCACAACCGTATATCCGTATCCGCCGGTGTATCCTTTTGGAGTAGGATGCCCACCCTTCCAACCTTTATGAATGACAGTACCGCTTGCAGATACAACTACAGGTGTACCAAGCGGAGCTGCATAATCCACTCCACTATGCAGCCAAACTTGCTTTGTGATTGGATGCAGCCGCATGCCAAAATACGAACTGATATATGAATAATTCAGAGGTGAGCGTAAAAATGCCTTTTGAAATGATTCGCCATTTTTTGAATAATATCCTTCGGTATTATGTTCATCAAAAAAGTAAGCAGTCAAATCATATAATTTACCTTTATAAGATGCTGCAAGGATGTTGCCATACTTAAGAATCTCATCATTATGAGTGAATGCTTCATAAATGATCGAACATGTATCTCCTTCTCTTGGATCAATAAAAAAATCAATATCCCATTGAAAGATATCGCTGAACTTCATCACAAGTTGCGGATCAAGCCCACCTTCCACAAGTGTTGCATATAGAGATGATTTCAAGGTTTTAGTAAGCAATTTTACTTCACGTTGCAGTACGAGTTTCTCCTGAAATACCTCAAAATTATCAGAAGTATCTCTCGCTACAATATATTTTTCGATGGTATTTGGGTAATATTCTATGATCTGTACAACACCCAGTGTATCTATTTTTAGGTGGAAGCTATCATTCGGGTGTGAATAACGAAGGTCAAAGTATTCATTGAGTGTCTTGGTTATTTTGTATGCATCTTGATAGGAGATATTATTATCAAGTAGTATTGAATAAAGAGATTTTCCAGTTTTTAATTTGCCTTTCACATGAGTATATGGATCAGGTGGTTCTAATTCAACTACAGTTTCGCTGTTGGTGCAAAAGGTTATAAGAAAAGCTACAAACAGCAATAACAACAGATTCTTTATCATAGAAATTCTATAAAACTCCTTTGATAGCTGCGTTTGCTGCTGTGATAGGACTTGCAAGATATGTTTCTCCATCTCCCTGTTTTCCGCGGAAATTCCTGTTAGATGTAGAAATTTGCACTTCCCCTTTTCCAGTCATTCCGATCTGCCCTGAGGCGCATCCACCGCAGCCAGGATTTGCGATTATTGCACCCGCATTGAAAAAAGTTTCTATCAAGCCTTCTGACAACATTTGCCCATACACTTCTTTGGTTGCAGGAACAATTCTCAGCATCACACCATCAGCAACTTTGTTATTCCTTAATATCTCTGCTACCTGACGCATATCTTCGATGCGACCATTAGTGCATGATCCGATAAAAACAGAATCCACTTTCAAATCCTTAAGATCACTTACTGCTTTTACATTATCTGGCTTAGGGGGATAGGCGATCTGAGGTTCAAGATCCGTAACATCGATTGTTAATTCATCAGAATATATCGCATCAGAATCTGCAAGGATAAACTCTGGTTCTTCTCCAGTTCGTTGTCGCAGCCATTCTGCAACAGCTTCATTTGGTTCTGGATAGGCAACTATCCCTCCCATTTCTGTCATCATGCTGCATAAAGTGATATACTCTGCAAAACTCAAATCCTGCAAACACTTACCATAATATTCAATGCATTTTCCGAGGGCACCTTTACTTCCAATCTGCTTAAGAATATAGAGAACAAGATCCTTACCTGTAGTAGGATAAGAGAATCGTCCAGTGAGATTTATCTTGATTGTTTCAGGAACTTCAAACCATGTTTTCCCGGTACGAAAACCAAAAGCGATATCCTGATCTCCCATACCCTGTCCGAAAGCATTCACTGCTCCAAGAATATTGAAATGGCTGTCTGTGCCGACCAGTGTTCTCCCAGGTCGGGCATACCCTTTTTCCATCAAGATATGTGTTCCAATCCCTGCATCCACATCGTAAACTTTTAATCTTTGTTTTCGTGCATAATCTCGACAAATCTGCTGATTGTTCGCATAAGGTATTGTTTTTGCTGGTGCTACTGTATCAAATGTGAAGAATACATTTTCTTTATCAGGAAGTTCAGCATTGGGATAAAATTTTTCCAAATTCTTTACTACATTAGGTCCACCAAAATCCCTTGCTGTTCGAATGTCTAGTTTCATCCAGACTATTCTACCTGCCTTTACCTCTTCGTTAGCATGGTTTTGAATTATTTTTTCTATAATTGTTTTTCCCATAGTAATCCTATTAAATCTCTTCCAATTCTACAGTAAAATGACGTAGTAGTCTTGGTTGGTAGGTTATTCTATATCCTTTTAATGACTCTCTTTTTTCCATAACTTTTCGCGCTATTCCGACAACATAATCCAGATGAGCTCGTGTATAGACTCTTCGTGGAATTGCCAGACGTACAAGTTCGAGTTTGGGATACACCATGTCACCTGTTTTTTCATCCTTATAAGCAAACATCAAACCGCCAATTTCCACGCCACGAATACCACCCTCAATGTATAAAGCAACTGCGAGTGCTTGAGCAGGAAAATGCTCTTGTGGAATATCAGGTAAAATGTTACGAGCATCCAAATAGATGGCGTGACCACCAGGAGGTTGAACAATAGGAATTCCTTGTTCCAAAAGACTTTCACCAAGATATGCGGTTTGTTCAATTCGATACTTAAGATAATCTTCATTCAAACCTTCCTGAAGTCCAATAGCCACAGCTTCAAGGTCACGACCTGAGAGACCACCATACGTACGAAATCCTTCAGTTATTATGAGATTGCTCGTAATTTTTTTTGCTAATTCATCATCATTTAGTGTTACAAATCCACCTATATTAACCAGGGCATCCTTTTTTGCAGACATCGTTGCGCCATCAGCATATGAAAAGATCTTCTTTGCTATTTCTTTGATCGACCAATTATGATAAATTTTTTCTCTTTGTTTGATGAAATATGAATTCTCAGCATATCGGCAGGCATCAATAAATAAGGGGACATTGTATTTTTTCCAGAATTTAGAAACCTCAATTATGTTCTCAAGTGAGACAGGTTGCCCACCACCGCTATTATTTGTAATTGTGATCATAGCGATTGGGATCTTTTCAATACCAACTTCATCAACTAGTTGCTGAAGTTTATTTAGATCTATATTTCCTTTGAACGGATAATTTGTCGAAGGATCTAAACCCTCATCAATCACGCAATTTACTGGAATCCCACCATTATTTCTAATATTTCCTTCAGTTGTGTCAAAATGAATATTGCTTGGAACATAGTCACCGGGTTTGAGTATCTTTGAAAAAAGTAATGCTTCTGCTGCTCTTCCCTGGTGTGTTGGTATAACGAATTTGAAACCAAAAATATCCTTAATTGAATCTTCAAAATGCTGATAACTTCTGCTGCCTGCATAAGATTCATCACCACGCATAATACCAGCCCATTGATTATCACTCATGGCAGAAGTTCCACTATCAGTCAGGAGATCAATATAGATATCCTCTGCTTTCAGATTGAATAGATTGTATTTTGCTTCTCGAATCTTATTTATTCGTTCTTTTCTATCAAGAAGTTTTATCGTTTCAACCATCTTAATCTTAAAGGGTTCTGGTGGATATTTTGCCATGCGAGCTCCTTAATTAATCAGACTGAGAATTATTTTCTATAAATGCTATGATCTTCTCTGAGGTGGTTCCGGGTGTAAATACTTCTTTCACACCAAGTGATTTCAGATAAGGAATATCATCTTCTGGAATTACTCCACCTGCAAATACTGTAATATCATCTATTCCTTTATTCTTTAAAAGGTCCATTACTTTTTTAAATAGAGCATTATGAGCACCGGATAAGATACTCATTCCAAGGAAATTCACATCCTCTTGAATGGCTGAAGCAACTATTTGTTCAGGAGTCTGACGAATGCCTGTATAGATAACCTCATACCCAGCATCTCGAAGTGCTCGAGCCACAAATTTCGCACCTCTATCATGTCCATCGAGACCTGGTTTAGCGATTAATATTCTTTGCTTTTTCATTATTGGTTTAATCCTCTAAAGTACTAATTGTTCGTTATATTCTCCAAATTCCTCACGTAACACATTACAAATCTCACCAAGACTTGTATATGCTTTAACTGCATTCAGGAATGCTGGAAGAAGATTTTGATCTGTATGCGCAATTTTTCTTATCTCTTCAAGATTTTTCTGTACTTTTGTGTTATCTCTTTCTGCTTTCACTTTATGTAATTTTTCGATTTGATATCGCTCAGCTTTTTCGTCAACTTTCAGTAGATTTTTTGGAGCTTGTTCCTGCATGGAGAATTTATTTAGTCCTACAATTATTCTTTCATTATTTTCAATCTGCTTTTGATAGGTATAAGCACTATCCTGTATTTGTTTCTGAACATAGCCCTTTTCAATTGCTTCTACCATCCCGCCAAGGTCATCTATCTGTTTTATATAGTTCTGAGCTTCTTTCTCTAACTTATGCGTCATTGATTCAACAAAATATGATCCAGCAAGTGGATCGATAGTATTTGTTACCCCACTCTCATAGCCGATTATCTGTTGAGTTCGTAATGCAATTCGAACAGAATCTTCTGTAGGAAGGGCTAGTGCTTCATCTCTTGAGTTTGTATGCAGGGATTGCGTTCCACCGAGTACTGCAGAGAGTGCTTGAATTGCCACACGAACAATGTTGTTGTCAGGTTGCTGTGCAGTGAGTGTCGAACCACCTGTCTGAGTATGGAATCGTAACATCTCTGATTTTGGATTCTGCGCATGAAATCGTTCTTTCATTATCTTTGCCCATAGTTTCCTTGCTGCACGGAACTTAGCCACTTCCTCGAAAAGATCGTTGTGTGCATTAAAAAAGAAAGATATTCGATGAGCAAACTCATCAACCTCAAGACCTGCATCAATGGCAGCCTGAACATACGCAATTCCGTCTGCCAGTGTGAAAGCGATTTCCTGAGCAGCTGTGGAACCAGCTTCGCGGATATGATAACCCGAGACAGAAATTGTATTCCAATTAGGTACATTCTTGGAGCAATACTCAAAAATATTCGTTATTAATCGCATCGACGGTTTCGGAGGAAAAATGTAGGTTCCCCGTGCAATATATTCCTTAAGAATATCATTCTGGATCGTTCCCTTTAGTTTGTCAGGATGTACTCCCTGTTTCTCTGCAACCGCAATGTACATCGCCAGAATAATGGCAGCTGGTGCATTGATAGTCATGGAAGTGGATACTTTATCGAGCGGGATTCCATCAAACAGAATTTCCATGTCAGCAAGAGTATCTATTGCTACACCCACCTTCCCTACCTCACCTGCACTCATTGGATCGTCAGAATCATATCCTATTTGAGTGCAGAGGTCAAAGGCAATTGATAGTCCCGTCTGTCCTTGTGATAAAAGATATTTATAACGATTATTAGACTCTTCCGCAGTACCAAATCCTGCATATTGACGCATTGTCCAGAGTCTTCCACGATACATGGTGGGTTGAACTCCACGAGTATAGGGATAAAGCCCAGGATACCCAATATCTTTATCATAGGATAAATGCTCTGTATTTTCCGGTGTATATAATCGATCAACTACCTCAGAAGAGCCTGTCAGAAACTTTTTCTGTCGCTCAGGATGCTTCTCGAGAATTTTTTCTACAAGTTCAACATATTTCTTTTTCATAACTTCCTTATTAACAATTTTAAAATCGCTATTTAAATGATAACTATTCTGTAACGTAAAGAAAAATATTGATTTTCTACCATTATTGATTTAATCTGAAAATATACGACTTATATTGCTGCAATATATTAAGAAGCTTAAGATTTTTTTTATTGAATTTTTCAAGCTGGGAGAAAGCAAATCTGAGATTTTTTTCTTCCTGCTCAACGATTTCACTTTTTTCCAAAATGATATTCTTATCTATTTTTTCGATAACTTTTTCGATATATTCGAGGAAGTAAACCATTGAACTTGTTTCATCTTGATTGAAATGGTATGCAATCGCGAGATTAAAGTAAACTTTTGGATATTCATTTAGTGATATTTCGATAAGATATTCATCTATAGCATTATTCCATTTATCCATTAACGAATACATATACCCTTTCCAAAAATGAAGTTGCGGATAATATGGTGATAATCTTTCCAATCTATCAAAGGATTGTTCTGCTTTAATTAGCTCCTGATTAAGAGTATAGAGTACTCCCTGCTGATATAAAAGTTCAGTATTATTTGGTATAAATTCATATGCTTTTTCAGTTTCAATGATTGCTTTTTTATATGACACTTCCTCTTGTTGAGCTTGAAGATCTTTTGCCTTCTGGAAATAGGATAATCCAATGATATTTTTTAATTGAAAATAAGTACATATAATGAGTAGTACAATCAAGGGTATCGCATAATATTTCGAAATAGTTCTTCTTTGTTCAGAACGTTTATCGATATAATCTGCTGATATGAATCCGCCGAGTATAAAGAAGTAGAAAAGTATTGCTGGGATTCGCATAGTAATAGAGAACATATTCTGAAAAAGAAGCAATGAGATAGAGAAACATGCAGTTAACGTGAAATAGTTATTTTGATCTTTCCAGAGAATAGCAGCTCTTTTATATAAAGCATAAAGAAAGATCAGGAATAGAATCAATCCAATAATCCCAGATTCTGCAAAGATCTCGATGATCTCATTATGAGCATGGGATATCACATCCTCTTGTCCAAGAAGTTTATAGTCCACAAATCGATATTGTGGATACTCATGCATAAAGGTTCCAATGCCGCTTCCAATCAACCAGTGGTCTTTCAAATATGATAGATCGGCTTGATAGATTCTAGATCGAAAGATGACAGTTTGTGGACGTACTAATCTAAAAGCAACAATGCTTCCCACAATTATAAGCGCAAATAATATACTTGAGATTGCAATAAATTTCTTACTTCTTCTAATTATTGAATGTATAAAAAATGACAATACAGAGATAATGACCAATGAGAGTAACGCCCCCCTCGATTGCGTCCATACAAGAAATATAATACTCAATATCATACTTATGAGTGAAAGATATCGCTTCCATTTCTTTGTAGCTTGTTTCCATACATATATGCAAAAACCGATTATTATAAGCATATAACTGGCGAGATAGTTAGCATTCGCCCAGCCGAGAACTAGCCTTCTAAAATCAGAAAAATTTGTATATTGGATTTGGAATATCATTCCCGGAATTATCGAAAAAAGAAAACTTGTGATGAAAGTAAGAGCAAGGAATTGCTTTTCAAATTTATTTAAATGTAACTGAGATAAAACAAAATATATGGTAAAAAAAGTAAAAATATAGTAAAATTGATCAAATCCCCATGCCGGTGTGGCTTGAAAAATTATCCTTAAAACAATAAACACTAAGTATGATGAAGCGAAGACCAGGGAGTTTTTGATACTGATATTTGAATATTTTCTCGAAAAAATAAAAAAGCTCAGAAGGAGAATAGTGATGAATTGTTGTATAAGTATTTTAACAGGAAAGAACAATAATTTTTGTGTAGTGAAGAAGAGCGGATTAATGAATATTAGAGCAGCTATGATATACAAAATTGGCTGGATTTTTTTCTTTTCTTGCGATTGTACTTTTTTGCGCATACTGTTAAAAAAAAAGCCCTATCCACTTATGCAGATAGGGCTATAGTTGTGATTTATTATCTCATGAGAATCATCTTCTGAACTGATTCAAAGTCATCAGATGATATCTTGTAGAAGTAAACACCATTCGGTGCATCACCAGGATTCCATGTAGCAACACCATCTTCACCCTGAACTGTATCAACAAGCTGACCAAGAACGTTGTAGATCTTGATCTGGGCTTTGTTCATTGGTGAATTTTTCACATAGTAGTTAATTGTGGCAGTATTTGTTACAGGATTTGGCTGGCATGGTTTCAGATAACTAACATCACTTGGTGTTTCTGGACCAACAGATACATCGGCTTGACCATAGATATTGACGAAACGATCACCTGAAGAGTGTCCCCAAGTTGATGGATCACCCATATCACCATAGATACTATGTCCATAATAAGCACCTACACCAAGGTATTGACGAACCATATTATCAAATACCGGGAAGTAGCTTGCATCGACACCAGGAGAGCCGTCAACCCAAGGTCCACTTTGCATTACAATAACGTTACCATCGATCCGAAGAGGAGTATCGAGAACGAATTCAACCCATCCGTATTCCCCAGCTTCAAGACCACCGCAATCGAAATCTTCTTGTAGAAGTAGTGCGCCAGGTGTAAGGTCATCAATAGCTTCGTATATCTCAATTGTCCATACATCGACATCACCGGTTTCACCATAGTTGATGACTTGAGTCCAGACTGAATAGATATCAAAGGTGGTCATTCTGGAGCCATCAAAGATATCAAACCAGTTTCCGCAATAGCCAGAAGTGTAGTAGGTTTGATCCCATACTCTGGAATTGTTACCAAATTCATAATAACTTGGTGGATAGACTTCAACACCCCAGAAATATGTGGAGTCATTAGTAGGATCTTCATCACCCCCAACTTCGGTCCAACCAAGGAAATCGTACCAATCAGCACCTGGTAATGTAGCTAATTGAGTAAGCCAGCCAAGTGCATATTCACCGTAGCCAATAGCAGTCGGATTGTTATTATAGTAATCAAATGGAGTTGTACCATAATCGAGGTTATCCATTCTCAGTTGTGGTGCTTCAACAGTTGTACCAAAGTTACCGTAAACGATACCAGGACTGTAGTTTTCACCCTCTGTAGCGCCATAGGGCATAACATTAAACAATGCTGCCATATCATGTGCTGGAAGATTAGCACCGTAGATCTGAAGGTCGTCAAACCAGAAGCCGTTACCAGATCCTGTAGTATATTCGTCATACACTGTCTTAAGTTTGAATATTACATTTTCTCCTGCATATTGAGAAATATCGTATTCCTGTGTCCACTCCCAGGCATCTCCTGTGAAGTAGTCATAGTATTCAAGTTCTTCCAGAGGAACAACTGGTGCATCAGGAATAAGGTTTGTTTCATCATAATCTGAGAATATGATCGTACCATCTGCAGTAATATCGACATTGTCAACCCAGAAACCCTGAGCAACAGTATATGGATCAGATGCAAGGGTAAACCTTATTTGAATTGTTTCACCAATATATGCAGCAAGGTCAAATGCTGCATCGAACCAACCAGCAGGACTTGGACCACCCCAGCCAGGGTAGTTCAGTGTGTCGGCTGGATTAGAAGAGTTCCACCAGCCAGCAAAAGCAATAGAAACATTATAAGGATTTGCTGGATCTTCAAGGAAATCATAGGTTGCCCAGTTATCATTAGAAACCTGAACAGTAGCAACATCCCATCCGTTGAATGGAGGATCTTCTCCACCAGGTGCTTCCATATCATAGTCTATCACACAAGTGAGTTCAGCATCACATGCAGTTGTAAGATCAATATCCGGTGTGTACAAATAGTAAATAGCGCTTGTGCCATATTCATGGGTAACTTCGTCACCACAATACCAAGATGTACCACTATTGTAACCATTGTACGTGGATGCATGCCATTCGATGCCATCTGCTGTATTACCTATGTAGAATGCCCAATATTCATCTGAATAGAGTGCATCAGGTAGATCACTTCGATAGGCATAAGCACATTTTACAAGACCATATTGATCAGAAATTGTCATGGGTGGAGATTCAATCCAGTTCTGACCAACAAATGCAGGATCATCATCAATCCACCAGGAATGAGTGGGGCTGTTATAATCTGTATCAACCCACTGCCAACGACCTGCTACAGCAGGTTCCCATGGATCTGCATCATGCTCTATGATCGCATCAATACACCATTCATAATCAACACCGTAATCATTTACGACATAAGTCCAGTCTTTTGTTGTTGGAAGCTGTTCGACTGCACGATTATTACCTGTTGTACCACCATCAGATACAATATTTAGTGTATCACCGGCTTCTACGCTATAGGTTATAAAGAAGTCACCTCTGTCACTTACAGTAATACCGAGTGAAGAAAGGTCAACATAGTTCCAATCACCTAGTGTTGGTGTATAAGCGAGGTTACCAAGTTCTGTTCCTGGATAGCCTGTACCATCGTCTTCATATACATGAACGATCGCATCGCCACCGTTACCTGAATAGAAATAGAACCAGGCACCTACAAGATCACCACCTCGGTAAGGGGTGAAACGAGTACCAAATTCAAGTGCTTCTTCAGGGCAGTACCAGATGTACGTTGGTGTATCATAGTACCAGATGTCATCTTCTGTTTCAAAGTTTTCCCAATAGAGGGTTTGAATTCCTTCTGGTTCTGGAGCGTCACGATGAGGATCTACATTTTTTGGTGCAACACGATGGAGATTCTCCTCGGGGGTAAATGTAGGACGCACAGAATATTCTGAAGGTGTTCCTGGAATAGTTGTACCGCTTGTTTGATTTACTGCAAATGCAAGTGAAGTAATAAACAAAGCGATAATTGTTAATCCAATAAGTTTTTTCATACCGTCTCCTCCGATTTTAATTTAAAAATCAGAATTTCATTATTATAATTTTTGTTACCTATTTGTGACGTTAACAAATTTCCCCTCAGGGTGTAACCAGTTGGTAAATGATGAGAATAAAACTGGTCTTCATAGCCTAACAAAGACATTAACATATCTTTCTTATTTTTTGACATCACCTCATCTCTTTTCAATAAAAAATACAATGATTTTTTATATTAGCAAGTCCAATATTGGAAATATTCTGAATGCTTGTCAATATTTTGTAATCTTAATAGAGTAAGATAATCAATTTTAATGGAAAATGATTAATTTAAAATTATCGTTTATTCTTTTATTGTTCACTATAAGTTTATAAAAATAAATCCCATTAGATGGTCTGTCACCATCGGCATCCAATCCATTCCAATACACTTGATTATATCCTGCTCTCAGAACTTCATCTTTAATTACTTTGATCTTTTTACCTGTAACAGTGTAAATCTCAATATCAACTGTTGCATCACCATCAAGATAAAAAGTGAAATACGTATCTTCAGACATTGGATTTGGATAATTGAGTACTGTATTTACATCAATTTTATCTGGTTCTTTTATCTTGAAATCAACCTCTGCATAAGTACCTTCATTGAAATTATCAAAAACTTCTATCTTCAATGTATGATCACCAGGGAGTAGTTCTTCAAGCTGATATTCTAACATTCCTTGAACATAAGAATCCAGGTCATAAACAAAATATTCGGTTACATTATATTCATCATTATTATCGATAGTTAACAGAATTCGATGTCCAGGATAGTTCGTTATATTGATCCCATTACTATCTACTATTTCAGCATGAAGAAGAGGAGTCGATGAAACATAATCACCATCTTTAAATGAATCCCTGTCCAACCATAAGGTTATTCGTGGAGGACCGTCATTCTCTGAATTTGCGTATCCGTTTATTATAAGCTTATGATCAGCTGGGTTTGAACGCTTATTATATCGCATAGTAAGGTCAATCATATTATCTGCACTAATTGCATAACTAAGAATATGTCCCTCTTGACCACCGTAAACATCATCTGGAACGACAAATCCGAGATCATAATTATTCCCTTCAGATGATACAGGTCCTTTAAAAATCGGTTTACCTTTATGAACTACATCCAGCGGTAACTGTACCCACTCTTCATTAATTGGATCCCACCAGTCATAGTAATATACAACGGTATAATCCGTATCAAAAACGACATTGAATACATCGCTAAAAGTATAACCTGTCGTATCAATAATTCCACTAAATTCTGCTGTTTGCCTTGCTTTCAATGAGTCAGGAAGGACATCAGGTATTGAAACACTTCCTCTTATTGGTGGAATGGCAGATCTGAGCATTGGATCGCCAAAAAGGTTGTACATATCATACGATTTAATGGGAGTACCACCTTTGGACATAATAACTGCTTCACCTATCGTAATATGCCCATGGGCATTGTTGACTGCAAGATCAACAACATCAGAACAGGGTCCATATCCTCCTTTTCTTGTCGAAGCAAATACTGCAATCGAACCTTTATCCTTTGCATAGATCATTCTTTCAGCCATGCATTCGATACTATTTGAATCAAAAAGACCAATATCACATGAAGAGGCAAGGAAGAAATTGAGCTTATTGCCATTGGTTAGTTTTGTAATATCACGGCTTGCTCTAAAATATTCTTCATCTCCTATCACATCGTACCCACCATGACCGATATAATAAAAGATCGCAGCTCCATCATTGATCATCTTGATTAGCTCCTCGTTTGCTTCAGGCCGATTCTGGAACTCATCAAGTGGATACATTATTCCGTAATTCTTGAGTACTTCAACATTGTTTTGAATCTTTCTTGAACAGATTTCCGCAGTTGAAGTGTGAGAGGGTTCTGTATGATGACCTTGTTTCAAAAAATCATCAGCAGATAAAATAACTCTGTTTCTCCAGAAATTAAAATTGGGCTCAGCAAGAAACTCAACTGATTTATCAATCATTATGTCCATTTGTGCAGTTGTATATCCGGGAAATCGTCCTATCATCAAAGATGGAACATATTTTGTAGCAAAATATGCATAATAATCGTCTGAAGCAACAGTTCCATTAATAAATGGTAAAATTTTATTTCTTTCTGCAGAACCAGGTTCGATACCTCGAAAATCATTGGTTCCATCTCCAGCGAGAAGCACATAAGCGAGCTGTTCTTCAGGATCAAGACCATAAAAGTTATATCCATATTTCAGAAAATATCTTACAGCAACAACGTCTTTTACTCCCCAAGAAAATTCATCATACACGTCTTCTATATCTACGAGTAATACATTCAATCCATCATACAAAACATGTGCATCAACCAGCTCTTTTGCTTTTTCATAGAATTCACTCACAGTAATGATAATTGCCTCAGTGTTTGCAAGCATTTGTTCATCACGCAGGTATGACGATTGTTCATATCCATTTAGATAAACCGTTGGCTTTAATTTCTCTGTAAGAGCATGGCTTAGATAACCACCATTTTGAACAACACAAAATTTAGAATTGGAAGAATCAGCAACAGCATCAAAGGTTATCGTATTATTTTGAGGATTATATACATATTCTTCAATCTTGGATGTTAAATAAAAATCATTTATCTTAAAAATGTGTAGTTCACTATTACTGGCATTTTCAATGGTAACAGTATATACAGTATTCTCATGTGGTAAAGGGAATATAATGAAATTATTTTCCATCACCATATTTTTGAGATAGTCTATTTCATAATAATCAAAATATATAATCTTTGAAGGATCATCACACTCAACTCTAAGTGTATTTGTACCATTGGTCAAATAATTACCAGTATATGTTACTTGTGCTCCTTGCCATACGAAATTTGTCATTTCTATATCATTAAGATACGCAGAATAATAGTAGGAATTCGGTCGAGAGCTAAATTTTATTGTTATTTTCTGCGGTTCATTGAGATTCAGGTTGGAAACGGTGAAAATAAATTCTTTCGTATGATTAGCTGATCCGGAAAAACTCTGCCAGAACCAGGTAATATCAAGTGAGGTGTCCCGTAGTTTATCTTCCTCAAAATGTTGGCTATATTCATAAGTAGATAATTCTTCTGGTTTGGATGAGCTTGTTTGATGTGTGGTTAAATCTGATATATTTGATTTATAGTCAGTATTATATGTTAACCAATAAGTATTAATATCCGTATATGGGTTTAAATATTGATCATAGTCAGAATTTAATTTGAATCCCTTTGTTCCTCGTACATAGAAATATAAAGTAAAATCTGTTCCCTCTTCTTCAACAAATACAGGAATTTCTCTAAATGGATAGAGTTCAGCATAGACAGATCTGCTTTGAGAGAATCCTCCACCATTGAATACTTTTATAGTTGAAGGATCTAGATTATCTACATCTATACCTGCTTGTGACAATTGTGCTCTGGTAATTTTACATATACCTTCTTCCTGAATCGGGATTTTAAACCAACGATCTGCATGAGAAAAGGGATTATCTTGTCGGTATTCGATTTTATTGGATGACCAATTCCTAGCAATCTCGAAATTCAAAATTGATTTCGAAAATATCTTTTCAAAATTTTTATCACTAAAACGCGTTTGTTTTTCACCTCCAGTAAAATTTATATTCAGGCTACAATTTTTATATATTTCGAGTTTAGTATCAGAAAATTTAAAGGGATGGATCGTGACGTTAATTACGCGTTGATTTCGCCATATATATGGCTCAGAAACGGTGATGATATCATCAGGGAGTTCTTTCAAGTATACAGATTTATTAATTTTGTATATAGGATTGTATGTACCATTATCTGGGTCTTTTATGAACTCAGGAAATGGTGCTATTGGTGCAGTGATATCATACAGTTCGAATTGTGTTCTTCCGATTGTATATCTGAAAGAGCCACTAGAAGGAATGCCCACAACAAAAGTATATATCGGAAGGTCTATTTTCCCTGCAATTTCCTCATACTGCATTCCAGGTGATCTTACAAATGAAAAGCCATCCTTTACTTCTATCGTGTAAGCAGGAAGTGAAAAAGATATTCGTAACTGTTCTTCTGTTGATTCTAAAACTTTAATTGGCGAGTGTGCAAACAGATTAGATGTTGTACAAAAACTCGACAAAAAAAACGCTATAAAAATTAAAGCTTTCTTCAAATTTTTTACTTAGTTCCAAATGATTGAACATACTTATTTAACCGCGACTTTTTCCTGTCTGCGGTATTTCTATGTAAAACTCCCTTTTTTACTGCTTTGTCGATCAATGAGAATGCTTCTGGTAATAGCTTTTGCATCTCAGAGTAATCAGTTGTTTTTTTGATTTTTTTAATCATACTACTGATACTTTTCTTAACATAATGATTTCTCTGTTTCTTTGATGCATCAGAACGAAGTCTTTTTTCACAAGATTTATGATCAGGCATGAAATCTCCTAAAATGTCTAATTTTTGTGCTACTAAAATCCTTTATTGTTTTCTTTGTCAATCTTTACAATACTCTCCCAGAAAATTCCATAAGGGATTTTTTAATTAAGATTTTATGTTATTCTATTTAAATTTACTTTTTTTCATGTTTTATTTCAGGAGTTACAATTTTATGACAAGAAATTGGCTAGAATTTATT
>DRBZ01000078.1 GCA_011043895.1 Candidatus Cloacimonadota bacterium | reverse complement strand
TGAGACACTATTTCAATAATGTATCTCAGTTAGTCAAGAAGATTAGTTGTACACTTGATATAATCAATCAAGCCAGCTTCTTCATAATATTTCAATGCTCCTGGATGGATCGGAGCAGTAAGTCCTTTGAGCATACTCTCCATTGTTAAGGTCCTGTATGCTGGATGAAGCTCCCTGAATTCATCAAAATTCTCAAATACTTCTTTTGTGATGGCATACACAATTTCTTCCGAAACTTCACTGGACGTAACAAGTGTTGCTTTCACTCCGATCGTCGGGATATCTGTCTTGTTCATTGCCATTTCATAGTAATCATGGGGAATAATCGCATAATCATAGTACGACAGGTCTTGAAGAAGGGAATCCATTGGTGCACCTTCAATCGGAATAATACTTACTTTTATCCTTCCTGATGTTGCTTCTTTGATATTTCCATTTGGATGCCCGACAGTGTAGAAAAATGCATCGAGTCGCTCATCCTGCAACAGACCCGGTGCTTCGACTGCTTTTACATATTCTGCATTCAGCATATCCTCAGTTATACCAAAAGCATTGATAACATCACGAGAATTCTGTAGCTGACCCGAGCCGGGATTGCCAAGGTTCACTGTTTTTCCTTTCAGATCGTGCACTGAAGTAATACCGCTTTTCTCAGATGCAATAAGTGTTATTGATTCTGGATGGATGGAAAATACAGATCTTAGGTTCTTTTGTGGGCCGTGCTCTGCCCATTCTGACAATCCTTTATATGCCTGGTACTGCCTGTCTGACTGTGCAATACAAAAATCAAGATCTCCGCTGAGTACAGAATTGATATTATATACGGAACCCGCAGTTGACTCAACAGTGGCTTAGATTTCGTATTCCTTAAAATTCTTGTTCACCATTCTGCTGATTGCACCACCCGTGGGATAATACACGCCTGTGACACCACCCGTGCCTATGGTTATAAATTGAATATCCTTCTTGGTGCAGCTGAAAATGGTTACGATAAGGAGCAAAATTAGTAGAATGTTTGTAATTTTTATATTTTCTCCGATGTGCTTTTTTCTAGAATATTTCTCTGCAGAAATTGTCAAGATTCTTTGAAAGATTTTTCCAATAACTTAAATACTATATCCTATCAGATTGGACAGATTAAAAAACTTGACATCGTTATTCTATATACTTATGTATTTATAAATAATTTTTATCTTCAATGAAATTGTACTAAAAGGAATTAAAAACAGGAGGCACAATGAGTAGTTCAATTAGAAATGCCGTACAGAGCATTTCAGAAAAAACTCTGTACAATGATAAACTCATCAAATCGATCATCAAAACCTCAGCAGATCATACAATAAGCAGAAAAGCACTCCTTAACCTGCTGGACAAGACCATCTACAATTATGCAGTGAAAAAGAATGCAGATAATCTTGCAGAGGAAGCTGCACTGAATAAATACTACATGGGTCGGGCACTTGTTAAAACTCTCGGAAGATTATACGAAGAAGATAGAATGTCTCAGGGTTACAAGGATAATTTGCTCAATGTAATAGTCGGAAATAATCTCGTGAAAGGTTTGACCAAAAAACGAGAACTTCTGGACAGTAACATTCAACAACCCTTCTTCTTATTGATAGATCCCACAAGTATCTGCAACCTTGACTGTGAATACTGCTATGCTGATGCCGGGAACAGAGGAAAAAGCTATAAAGGATTTTCACTTTCATACAGAAATCTAACTCGAATTATGGATGAAGCAAGAAACCAAATGGACATTAAATTCTTTGTTTTTTCCGGTGGAGAACCAACCATGTGGCAAGGTGAAGATGAGTTTGGCAATAAAAAGAATATCGCAGATATCTTTGAAGAATATAACGACACACTCTTTCTGATGTACACGAACGGTACTGCCCTTGATAAGGTGTATGCAAAGAAGCATAATCTACCAGATAATCTCATCGAACGGTTTGCTCAATCTGGAAATGTGATCCCCTGTTTGAGTAAGGAAGGGAAAAAGGAAGATACTGATAAACGGCGTGGCAAAGCGGACGCAGAAGATCTCAGTGCTATTGTATCACGGGTTGCCACTGATATGAAGAATGCAGGTGTTCCCTTCCTCTATTCTGTTACCATTACCTCAAAGAATGCCGAATATGTTGGTTCAGCAGAATTTCATGATAAGAACCTTGAAGAAGGAGCCATAGGGGAATGGAACTTTCATGTCATGCCCATCGGAAGAATATGGAACAAAGACGGACAGTTACTTCCAGAAGAGACTATGGGATTACTGGTCAAACCGGAACAGCGGAACAAACTCTATGAGGACAACTGGAAATATGTACGTGATAAAGGCGTCTTTATCGGTGACTTCTGGAACGCAGGTTCCACTACTGCCAATATTGATTGCCCTGCAGGATGCATAGCAGCAGGAAGAACAGGTGGTCATTTTACTATTCGAGCAAATGGTAAAATAACTCCATGTGTATTCCTCCCACTTTGTGATAAGAAACTTGGCAATATATATGATGTCTGGAAACAAGGTAAAACACTCAAAGATGTAATCCAATGTGATCTCTTTAAAAAGATAAGAAAAGAGATTCAGCAAGTGAACGAAAATTATAAACTGCCTTGCTCAATCAGAGATAATTTTGAACTACTGCAAAAGATCGTTGATGAGGGTGTTGCAGATTATTTTGATGAAGGAACAAAGCAGCTTTTTGAGAATCCTGAACTATCAGCGAGATTTATAAAGAATTCAGTCGATTGCAAGGCAATCATGAAACCGTAATTTCTTCGTTAATATAACACAAAGGGAAGAATTAAATCTTCCCTTTTTTTACTCGAGTGTATATTAGTACATCAAGATCATCTTATTGAAATAGGTTTCCTTATCAGCAATAATTTTATAAAAATATACTCCCTGTTTTACCTTTTTATCATATTGATCGGTTCCATCCCAGACTGCGGAAAATGCTTCGCCAGAATTAGTAAGTTCCAAACTGCATATCTTCTGTCCTTTTATGTTATATATATCAACATTGGATAATGCGTGTGGATTCGTGGAATAAGAGAATGATATCAGCGTTTCTTTTCTAAAAGGATTTGGACTATTTGTTAGGATTATGTTAGTGTGTTCATTACCTGGTGGTTCATCAATTGAAGTATTATAATAGAATAACCGTGCTATACCATCAACATATTGATAATTATTCAAATGAAGCAAATTTGAAAAGCAGCTGTACCAGTCAAATCCCACAGGAATATCGAATGCCATATCACCCTGATTTACTCCTACAAATACATTAAATGCATTAAACGGTTCGTTGATCAAATACCAGATAAAATCAAACTCTGATAACATTACATGATCGACACTGCCCTCACCCTCATGTTTATACAATTCAACGTCATCAAGGTCATCAAGAAGCGATACACCATTAATAATTTGTGAAGGTACGGAGAATGACACTTCCATGCGATAATCATCATTCATGTCCTCCGGCACGTCTGTCGAAATATAATTTAAGGAAGGCATGGTTCCCGAGATAACAAAATTAAAACAATAATCTTCTCCATTTACCGTATTATCGATCAATGAAGTAACCGAACCCGGATCTGTAGGATTACTCCCTATATCAGTATCGACACGTGCATAGTAATGCTTCCCCTCTCCAACTATGAAAGTATATTTTCCATCATTATCAGTTAGCCCATAATTATCTACAAGGATGGATGTTCCTGATGCAACTGCAAGAAGCACCTCGGCACCGTCAATTGGATCACCCTGACTGTCCAGCGCATAGATGGTAATGGTTGCAGATTCTTCAGAATAACGGTCTGTCACTGAACTCAGCCATCCATCACTTCGTATCTCAAATACAGAACCGAAAACCTTACCCCAACCGTTCTCATATACCAGGGGATTATTAAGTGAGTTATTTACCGGTTCCCAATGTATCCATTCCTCGTCCCAAAATTCATTCCACGTATGATCACCTGAGATTGCTAAGATACTTGTACATGGAATGAGTGCTGCCCTTGCTGCTGCAGCAGTGTAGTCTGCATATTCACCACATCGGCCGATATGTTTTTTATAGATACGAACCGGTTGATGAGGTCGTTCGTAGTTCGAAGTAAATGACATCGTCTCATTTATCCATCGTGTAATGATTGCTATAGCATGATTCATCGCAGCATTTACATTTTGTGTACCGTCCCAAACGATCTCACATCCTGCCAATGTATCCTTCAACACCGTGTACCCTCCATCTGCGTGGTTGAAAAAGTAGTCACGCCAAAAGACACCATTTGGCGGATCAGCTATATTATTATTATGAGTAATGTTATCCTCAATTATAAAGGGATCAATATATGCTGGAATCTCATCTGTGATTTTCGGATCCACAATGTACCAGTAATAAATTTCCTTAGGAACTTCCACTTCGATCGTATCTCCGCGTGCATCTACTTTTTTGTATCGGGTAGTTGAATAGTAATTCTCATCAGTTGTTGATGTTCCATAATCTACCACATCGACATAATCCAGGTATTGGGCGTTTGCATATATTGATTCTGCATTCTCCTGCATAAGCTGTGCACTACCATAGAGATCTCCTGCAACGTTAGCAGAAAGGTATTGCGGAGAAAGATGTGCAATTGAGAAAGCTATCTCGTCGATATAGGGATCATTTGCATTATTTATCGCTGATGCCCACTCAGGTTGGTGTAAACTACTGACATGTGAAAGTACCATACGCAGATCATTTCTTAACCATTTTGGAGCTCTTGCAATTGCTTGTTCTGATTCGGGAATAAGTGGATACTCTGCATAAAGAGGATAGTGCTTCAACGATTCAGTCTCATCATCATAATAAAGATTATATCCTTGACCTGCTTCCACATAATGAGAAAGCTCCAGTGAATCTACCAGTACCCATGTGCTGTCCCTGTGCGTTGTTGTCGGTTTATCCTGAGATATTTCTGGAGGATCGTAGATTGTTCCCTGTCCCACACATGTAAAACCTTCAGGATATAACTCATTATGTGTGCAACCCCGATCGTTTCCTGCGATAAGTGAGTTCATAATAATCATGATAAAACTAAAAAATAAAATTTTTACTCTCAAATGAATTCTCCTTCATAATTTATTGATTACAATTATATTTATCAATCATATAAATTCGTCAATAAAAACTTATCCTTGAACACTTAACTCTTGACAATGATTTACATTATTATGTTGAATTTAATGTATAATAATACGGAGTAACAATGAAAACCTATCTTGTAACTGGTGGCTGCGGCTTCATTGGTTCAAATTTCATTCGACTTCTTTTCGAGAAAGAAACGAATGTGCATGTGGTGAATCTTGATGCACTTACTTATGCTGGCAATCCTCTTAATGTACAGGATGTGAAAGAAAAATTTCCCGACAATTATACGTTTATTCATGGAGATGTCGCAGATCAACAGGTAGTTGACGAAATTTTTCATAATTATCAGATAAATTCTGTTGTTCATTTTGCTGCAGAATCCCATGTGGATAGATCGATACAAGAACCACTCCTGTTCATCAGAACTAATGTTCTCGGAACTACTGTCCTCTTAAATACTGCAATGAAACACTGGAAAGAACAATGGGAGAAAAATCGTTTTCTCTATATTTCAACAGATGAGGTCTATGGATCACTTCCTCTTGACCAGCCAGAAAAGAAGTTTGACGAAGAATCTCCATTACAACCGAATTCTCCGTATGCGTCCTCAAAAGCTGCTGCCGATCTACTCGTCCAATCATATTATACTACCTATGGATTTCCTGCGATTATCACCCGTTGCTCCAACAACTTCGGACCATTCCAATTCCCGGAGAAACTTATACCACTCATGATCATGAACATGATCGAAGGGCAGCCACTTCCGATTTATGGTAAAGGTGAGAATATTCGTGACTGGATCTATGTTCAAGATCATTGTGAAGCACTCCTTGAAGTCTTACATCATGGAAAAACCGGTGAAATATATAATATCGGAGGAAGCAACGAGATCAGCAATTCAGAATTACTCAATGTACTTAGTGAAATTGTTGCAGAACAAACACAAGTAAATCCAGATGAATATGAGAAACATATTACTTTTGTGAAAGATAGACCAGGACATGATCTCAGATATGCATTAGATTGTAGCAAAATTCAAAATAAATTCGGTTGGAACACATCTTTTGATTTTTCAGTTAGACTAAAGGAAACAGTTCGATGGTATCTCGAGAATGAAAATTGGATTCTATCGGTCAAGACAGGTGCATATCAAGAGTGGATAGAACGGCAATATAGTAATAGATTGGAAGATGTATGAAAGATATAGTGCTTACTTGTGGAAAAGGTTCTCGACTCTTCCCTATCACGATTCCAATATCGAAACAGTTCATTCCTATGGAGAGTATTTGATACAATCCTTCTCATTATTTCATGAAAGACATCATATTCAGTAATATAAAAAAATCCTTTGGTGGTTTCGAAGTCCTCAAAGGTGTCTCCTTTGAATGTATAAAAGGTGAAAAAGTCGGATTGATTGGACGAAATGGTACAGGTAAAACTACCATCTTTAGAATTATTACAGGTTCAGAGGATATTGACGAAGGACATTTACATGTACTCAAAGGTTCTGCAATTGGTTATATTGAGCAAATCCCAGAATATCCAGATGGCACAAAAGTCATAGAAGTACTCAGACGATCCTGCCAGCATATTTACGATCTTCGAGATGAATTACACACATTAGAACAAGATATTTCTGCTTCAAAAAGTAATTGCACTCAAGAAAAACTAATCAAGAAATACGAAAAATTACAATTTCGTTTCGAGCACCTTGAAGGATATGATATCGATGTAAAGTTGGAAAAAGTATGCTCTGGACTTAAGATTGGTGATGAGATGCTCGATCGGGATTATAATTCGCTAAGTGGCGGTGAAAAAACAAGGGTTATGCTGGGACAGATTTTTCTTAACCATCCCGATATACTCTTATTGGACGAACCCACAAACCATCTCGATATAGAATCTGTAGAATGGCTCGAAGAATTTATCTCTCAATATAAAGGGACAGTTCTCATCGCTGCACATGACCGCTATTTTCTCGATGCGACGATAAATAAAATCGTTGAACTGGAAGCAGGTAAAACAAAGACCTATAAAGGAAATTATTCGCAGTATGCCCAGCAAAAAGATGATGAAATTACCCGACAATTCGTAACATATAAAAATCAGCAAAAAAAAATCAAAGCGATGGAAGAGGCTGTCAAGCGATTCAGGGACTGGGGTACTCGCACCGATAATCCTGATATGTTTAAAAAAGCAGTGAATATGGAACGTCGTCTGGAAAGGATCGAGCGTGTGGACAAACCCACTGAAGCGCGAAAGATCGGATTGGATTTCAATGCGCAACGCTCCGGTAATGATGTCATCAAAATGGAGAATATCTCAAAGTCTTATGAGAATCATAACATCCTAAATAATATTGACCTTCATGTTTATTATCAGGATCGCATCTGTATTCTCGGAAAAAATGGAACCGGTAAAACCACGTTGTTTAAAATATTAATGAATGAAGTGAATCCCGATTCCGGTATAGTAAAAATGGGTTCACGATTGAATATTGGCTATCTTGAACAGGAAGTACATTTTGATAATGAAAACGAAAAAGTAATAGATGTTTTTAGGAATCAATTCCCTATGCATGAAGACAAAGCAAGGAATTATCTTGCACGTTTTCTCTTTTTTGGCAATGATGTTTTCAAATCTCTCGGCGACCTTTCCGGTGGTGAAAAAGTGAGATTTCAGTTAGCAGTTCTCATGCAACTCAATCCCAATCTACTGTTACTTGATGAACCCACCAATCACCTCGACATCGACTCAATGGAAATGCTCGAAGAAGCACTTCTGGACTATACCGGTACCATAGTTTTTATTTCACATGATAGATATTTTATCAATAAGATAGCACATAAGGTGATAGAACTGAAAGATCATACTTTGCATGAATATCTTGGAAATTATGATTTTTATAGACAGAAAACAAAACAAAAACAGGAAAAGTTACATACAAAAACAAGAACCAGTATAGATACAGAACAACATGATTTCCAGAAAAGAAGAAAAGCTGCGAACCAAGAGAAACGCAGGTTAAGACGTTTGCACGAAATTGAGAATGAAGTTGAAAATATAGAGCAAATGATAGAAAAAGTCGAAGCTCAGATTGAGAAACATGGCTGCGATTATGAAAAACTTCAGGAACTCTATGCACATAAGAAAACATTGCATGATAAGCTTGATACCTTGCTACACGAATGGGCTGAACTTGACTTTTCATAAAGACACTTATGAAACATCAACCATTCTTTATAAGAAAGAAAAAACAAAAGATCAATGAATCTTATAGAATTTATGAAACCAGAGTATTTATAGCAGGTCATAGACATGATCTGACAATAGGTTTCATAAGGATCATCGAAAATGGTCATCTTGCTTCGAAAACTATTGACATCAATCTGAATATAAAGTAGAGATTTTTTATGTTTACAGACTCAGATCTTTTCTCATTGGGCTTATTGCCCTTTTTAATATTTATTTCACGAATTTTTGATGTGTCATTGGGCACATTGCGCATTATTTTTGTGAACCGCGGAATGAAGTTCCTTGCTCCGATCATAGGATTTTTTGAAGTATTTATATGGCTTATAGTAATCGGGCAGATTATGCAAAACCTGACAAATGTGATAAACTACATTGCGTATGCCAGCGGATTTGCAATGGGCAATTTTGTCGGTATCTTCCTCGAACAGAAGCTTGCAATGGGTATCGTACTTCTTCGTATCATTACAATGAAAAAGGCACAAGAATTGATCACTTACTTCCTTGGATTGGGATATCGTGTTACACATGTACCAGCAGAAGCAAATGATGGTAAAGTAGAAATCATTTTCATGCCTATTAAAAGAAAAGATATTAAAGCTGTGATTGAAGCAATCCGAAAATATAATGAAAATGCACTATATACTTTTGAAGATGTACGTGCAATAAGTGAATGGGCAATCCCAGGTAAGAAAAGACATCATTTTTTACCGAAACTCAAAGCCTATCCAAAGTTATTTAAGTTTAAAAGAAAAAGTAAGTAATGCCGAAATCAAAATACAAAGCTCTCATATTTGATCTTGGCAATGTTATAATCGATATCTCTCCAAAGAAATGTTGCGATCACTGGGCTAAACTGACTGGTAAAAAACCTGAGGAATTATACATCACCTTCCCCTTTGATGAAATTTATGCACAATTTGAACGTGGAGAGATTCCAGCAGATACTTTCAGAACATATGTAAGCGAATGTCTTGGAATTGAACTTACAAAAAAACAATTCGATGAAGGGTGGAGCCGTATCCTTATTCAGGTAAGAAAAAATATTCCACAATTGCTGAAGAAACTTAGTCATAACTACAGACTGGTGGCTCTCTCAAACACCAATGAGATACATGTACCAATGTGGCAGGAGATGTGCGAGCCGATACTTCCCTATTTTGAACATATTTTTTCTTCAAATGAAATAGGATTTCGTAAACCAGAATCCAGCTCTTTTCAGCATGTGCTGGAATATCTTGAACTTACTCCCGGTGAAGTACTATTTTTGGATGACAATCGTGAAAATATTATCGCTGCTAAGAATTACGGTTTTCGAACGATCTGTGTGGAGAGTTATGAACAGATGGTTAATGAACTAAAAAAGTTGAGAATCATATGATCAGAAGGATCTGTACATCACATACATTTGTTCTTGTATGTCCTGTTTTGTAGAGATATCCACATTTATCAAAGAAGGTATAAGAATCATTTCTGGCAAGATAGTCCTCAATTGATAATCCAAAATGCTTTGATTTTTCCAAGACCTCATAAGATGCTAATGCACCTGCTGCATCAGTTGGTCCATCATCTCCATCAGTACTGGCAGAAAGCAAAAAGATATTTGAACATTTAACTCTACATTTTTTCATTTCTTCCAGAAAACCAAGCGCCAGCTCTTGATTCCTTCCTCCAAAACCATCCCCTTTTACTGTAACAGTAGTCTCACCACCGGAGATCACACATAAGGGTTTCTGAATTTTAGCATCAGTGCTCAATCTAAGAGCTTGCTGAAAGATTCTTCGCCCGACTTCTCTGCTTTCTCCTTTTACCCAGGTGTTTTCTTGTTTTGTGTTGAAATCTAATTCGCGTGCAATTGCAATAATGCTATCGATTGCTGTCTGATTATTTCCGATTACAACATTTTCAGTTCGGTCGAAAACCAGTTCTTTTGATTTTGGTGTTTCAAATATTGTTGCATCAATTCCAAGTTGAACCAACTTTTTGATGATATTGGGAATTTTTTCTTCAAGACCGTACTTCCTAATAATTTTATTAATATCTAAGAACATAGATTCATCGTAGGTAGTGAGTCCTGAGCCAATGATGTCAATGCGATCATCTTTAACATCTGAGAGGATAAAATTCAGTGCAGTTGCCGGATACATCCAGGCAGAGAGGTAACCCCCTTTTATCATAGATAGATGCTTACGTACGCAGTTAATCTCATCAATTGATGCTCCTGAATGTAATAATAATTGAGTTATTGTTATCAAATCGTTCAGTGATAACTTGATCTCTTCTTCTTCAATATTCTCAATTCTTGGCACTTCCACAAGTGAAGATGCTCCACCTGAGATCAAAGAGATTATCAAAGTTCTTTCATTCGATTGGTGAGCAATATTTTGTAGTGCAATGCCACCTTTTACACTTCTCTCATCTGGTGTTGGATGTCCAGCTTCCATGATTCGTATCGAACCTATCATTTCAAATCTTCTTGATTTTGTAACTACAAGACCTTCAGTTATATAAGTGCCAAGCACATCATACAAGCCCTCCGCCATTCTCTCACTTGCTTTTCCTGCACCAATAACCACAATTTCATCGAATTTCTCCAGATTGTATAAAATATAATCATCATCCTTTTGTACTACAAGGTTATTCTTCTCCAACTTAAGAATTTTTTGAATTAATCGTGCAGGATCCGCACCACGCAATCCTGATTTAAAAAGTTCATCGAGGATATGGAAAGGGCTATTTGATCTCATAAAGCCACACCATATTTTATTAAATCACGAACCAGCTTTGCCCGATTCTTGAAGTGTAATGTGTTGAATCCGATGCTTTTGGCAATGAGTATATTATTGAAATTATCATCAATGAATATGCATTCTTCAGGATTCAAATTATATGTTTGAATGAGGTATTCAAAACTTTCCGGTTCGCTTTTGAGAACAGAGGTTTCAAATGAAAAAACCTTGTATTTGAAGCATGTTAAAAATTCATGATACTTAGTGATATATTCTATCCATTCTTTTGCATGATCACTCATAAGATATAATGTATAAGAATCTGACAGTCTTTCTATTAACACATCCATATTTTCTATGATATAATGAAAATTCTCTCTTAGTATTTGCTGAATAACAAAAGGTGAAATATTCCAGCCAAATTCAGTAATTAGATTTTTTAGATAAACTTGTTCAGTTATGTTTCCTTTACATAATTCCCTAAGGTTTTGGTCTCCAAATTTTTTCAATAATCCATCTGAGGGTATTCCTAATTTTCTTGCAACCTCATTTTCTATGCCGACAAGCCCTCTGATGATTACTTCAGAAAGATCAAATATGAGTATATCCGGTTTTCTTTTCATAAATAAAAAAGAGAGGAACTCAGTTCCTCTCTTTGCATATAATATGATTAGAACTTACACTTCAAGAGGAGTAGGTTCTTTTTCTGCTTCAAACTCTTTCGAGAGCACACTATATATGTAGGCATTCACTCCCATACCAATAGCAATTATGATGATAATACCAATAAATGTGAAGAGTCCACCAAGGAATGACCAAATTGCATTGAAGATCGCAACAAGAATTGCAAAAATGATACCTACAATCACCATCAGTATGAAAATACCGAGGAAGATGTTCCATTTCTTTCCATAGGTCAACTCATTACTTTTTCTAAGGGCACTTAGTGGTTTTACGTCTTTGTCAAGGAATAGATAAAGTGCCTGACTCCATGCTACTTGCAACACGATTCCAGGAATGAGCATAAGAATCGACGCAAAATAGATCCCAATTGCCATGAATCCATACAGCAGGAAGAATTCGCCAAAGTTCTTACGATATTTTGCATCAAAGATTACGGTTGGAGAGAAGGGTTTACCCTTACTCATGTGCACTATCAATCCAACAAGACCGATAGTAGTTCCAATGTTCAGGTATGGTATCCAGATGGTGACAAGCCAGAGAATAATGGCTCCAAGTAGGTTGAGAATATTTTTGAAACCATAGGAAAAACCATTAGAGATAATATTACCAATTGATAGTTGTTCGTTCATACATTAACTCCTGCATATTTATTTCTGCATTTGGTGAAGCAGATTAGCGTAAGTATTTGATATTGATTTAAATATTCTGTCAAGATTATGCACAAAAAACATACGACAAATAGTTGACTTTTATAATTCCCAAAAAGAAATAATTACTATACAATCAATGCATAAAGATCACTTTACGCACAATCTTCTCATTCCCATCGTCTATCGCATACAGATAAATACCGGGTGAAACAACACTACCTTCTGCGTTCTTGCTATCCCAAAGTGCTTGTAGTCCAAAATCAGATAATGAAGCAGTAAGATTTCTGATTAATTGTCCTTTAATATTATATATTTTGATATCGGGCAAATCCCACGGACTAAATTTACCATAAAAGCAAAGAATCGTCGAGGTAGAAAAAGGATTTGGATAACACACAGAAGAAATACTTTGATGAACTGGTGGTTCTTCGACGGAAGAATAAACAGGAGATCCAAATTCATAAACTCCCATATCGATTATTTCTTCTCCATCTCCATCTCCATCCCAGATACGCAGATTCCCATCAAGATCGAATGGGGGAAGGTCAAGTCCGAGTGTGTCAGGTGATCCACTGTCTATACAAGGAGAGTTCGATGAAAGATGGTAGAGTGTGTCTGCAAACAGAGGGATACTTTCAATATTGTTAATACCGGGACCATACCAACCTCCACTGATATTAGAATGGAAGATAACGACTGCTTCCTCTCCTGTCCAGAATTCGATCACTTCTCCACCGCTATTGTACCAGATAATGCTATTAAAAATTACAACCTCGCTCTCGAGCTGGCACATGATACCCCCGCCCAATCCTTCAGTTGAATTATTACAAACTGTAATATTGGAAGCTCTAAGCTTCGGTCCCCCTATAAGATTTATCCCACCACCAGAATTATGGGCAAAATTATTAGCTATAAGTGTATTCTTAAGATGTATGGTAAAATTATTTGATTCAGCACAGATTGCCCCTCCATCCCAATCAGCAGTATTCCCGATCAATTGAACATTATCAAAGCTTACAGATTCATTTCCCACTAAATAGATTCCCCCTCCAGAATCATCACTAGTATTATCATTAATTATCACATTCCTCAAACTAGGTACCGATTCAACACTATATAAACCACCAAGTGTGGAATTATTGTTTATGCTACTCTGCTCGATAACGATATTGCAATCCTCATAACAGCGGATTCCCCCTCCCTGATTCCCAGCTATCGTTACCTCGTAGAGCATTGGTGAAGAATCATAATTGCAATTTAAACCAATACCATTATTATCAGCGATCTTTACGTTTTCTATTATGGGAGATGATCCAAATCTGCAATGTATGCCATCCGGATTATTACTTACCACGTCAAGATCAATTAGCCATGGATCGGAATCATCATTGCACAGTATTCCTCCACCATAATTTGTTGCTTCACAATTATTGACGATCACATCGCGAACTATCGCATCTGAATCATGAAAATAAATTCCTGGTCCACCGAATCTACCGGAAATAAAACTCTTTTCGATCAAGACATTTGAAGACTTATCGAGATAGATACCGATTTTGTTGAGTTTGGTATATTTTATACATGAGCGATCCTGATTGGTAAGATCAATATCGTAAAATGATATGCTCGTGCTTATCGAGGGATCAACAACCGTGAAAAGTATTGAATCTGTTTCGGTTCCCTCAGAAAGCAATTTCCCATAAATTTCAAATTCAATTGGAACAGAAAAAATGACTGTAACTCCGGGCTCAATGACAAGAATACTATCCACGGGAACAAAAATACTATCATGAATGATAAACGGGCTTCTGTCAATCGCCCAAATTCCACTTACTCCACCTGGTTGGACATTAGTTTCTGAAAAGAGATGATTTGTAAAAGTAAAGTACAAAGTCATCAATAATACTGTAATGACTATTTTCAAATGCAATTTAGAATTAAATGATATTTTCATGATTCTTATGTTTGCATTTTTTTGTTTAAAATTTTTTCGTAAAGATTTTTATAAATTTTCCTAAACTTGATATTTTTTTTTCAGATGATATTTTATTGTCATGAATATCCAAGACATCCTTACTGAGCTAAAAAAAAATGCAGATTCAAAAAGTATCAAAGGTATGCAACGATTTGGCATTACACCAGATAAAACCTTTGGAGTAAGGATTCCTATTCTCAGACAAATAGCAAAAAAGGCTGGAAAAGATCACAAGTTAGCCCAAGAATTATGGAAAATCAACACACGAGAAACAAGAATACTTTCTTCAATGATTGAAGAAATCGAATATATTTCAGACGAAGAAATGGAAACATATATTGCTGCTTTTAACTACTGGGAGATTTGTGACCAGTTCTGCATGAACCTCTTTGAGAAACTCCCCTTTGCATACGAAAAAGCGCAAGAACTAGCAAAGCGTCCTGAAGAATTCGCCCTAAGAATAGGTTTCGTTTTGATGGCTCGTCTTGCAGTGAGTGACAAGAAATCTCCAGATGAAAAGTTCGAACCCTTTCTCCAGCTCATATATGATCATTCGACCGATGAGCGGAATATGGTAAAGAAAGCTGTTAACTGGGCGCTTCGTCAAATAGGAAAACGTAACACCACCCTTCATAAGAAAGCAATCGAAGTAGCAGAAAAAATCGAGAAAATTGACGATCCTACTGCACGCTGGATCGCAAAAGATGCACTTCAAGAACTTCGGGATGAAAAAATAATCAAGAGAATAAAGAATGGTTAAGATTCGAGAAGCATCAGCACAAGACTTACCAAAGATCATTGAATTATGGCAAAGAGCAGAACTTATCTACAAACCTAAAGGCAGGGATAGGATCGAACACCTGAAAAAATAGCTTGAGCTTGATAATCTAACACTATTTCTGGCAGAAAAAGGTGGGGAAATTATTGGATCCGTTATGGTCACTCATGATGGCAGAGAGGGATGGTTGAACAGGCTGGCTGTGCTCAAAGAATTTCGTAATAAAAGTATTGCACAGTAACTGATAAAAGCTTCGGAAAAGTGGCTATCAGAAAATGGTATAGAAATATTTGCAGTGCTCATAGATGATCCAAACCCTCCATCGATGAACCTCTTCTCAAAGACAGGTTACACCAGGCATGATGATATCATCTACTTCACAAAAAAGAAATTTCCAGAAGTTTAAATCCTCTTTTTACACACTACAATGTGTCGCGGAGAATCACTCTGAAAAATGCATTCATCCCAATCACCGAATCGGTCTACAACCTCAAAATCATTGTAAAAAAGTTTATTCACTAATTCTTCGGGATAATAAATTCTCATGTTTAGTTCAACGGGATATTCTTTACTGTCACCAATCTTATAGAACCATGTGATATGATTGATTTGTGTTGATCGGTCATACTTATTGCTTTCAGTGATCAGTACTTTCTCATTGCTATTTGGTTCCTTATATTCAGCAACTTTATGCCGTTTTGGGTTTTCTGCGATGAGTATTCTCAGATCGGGATTAAAGATGTCTATGATGAAATGACCATTGCACATAAGATGCTTTTTCACACAGCTGCAGAGCGCTTCGAAGGATTCTCTATCGTGAATATGTGCAAAAGAGTTGAAAGGAATGAATATAAGATTGAATTTTTTAGCAAGGTGGAAGTTTCGGCAGTCTGCATGAAACCATGGAATATTCAAGTTCTCTTTCTCAGCTTTTTCTTTCGCAGTCTTTAGCATACCCAAAGAGATATCCAATCCGGTAATGTCATATCCTTCTTTAGCCAGTGGAAGTGTTAATCTTCCTGTGCCACATGCCAGTTCGAGAATAGGTTCCCCGAATCTTTGTGCCTGTGATGAGTAGAATGAAAGATCACCATACACATCAGTATGCTGGGCATCATAATGACGTCCATCGCAGTAGAGTTTTGCAGAATCAATCGGCTTCATCAATACATCTCAAGATACCGCTCAAGCTCCCATTCAGTTACCTGTATTCGGAATTCATTCCATTCTTTATTCTTTGCTTCGAGGTAACGTTCATAAGTATGAGCACCGAGAGTGTTCTTTATCAGATCATCACGCTTCATCTCATATAAAGCTTGCAACAATGAACCTGGTAGTGTATCGATTTTCATTTCCTCCAGTCTGGCATCGCTAAAGTTGTATACATCCTCTTCAACCGGTTCTGGTGGATCGATCTTATCTTTTATACCTTCCAGACCTGCTTTGAGCATCACGGCAAAAGCGAGGTAGATGTTACAACTCGGATCGGGATTACGAAGTTCCAGTCTTGTGGATTGCGGTCTGCCTTCAAGATATTTTGGAATTCTTATCAAGGATGATCGATTCGTACGTGCCCAGCTGATATACACAGGTGCTTCATAACCTGAAACGAGCCGTTTATAAGAATTCACGATCGGGTTTAGGATAGCGGTCATTCCTTTGATGTGCCTGAGCTGCCCTGCAAGAAAATGAAAAGCTACTTGAGAAAGATGGTAGGGATTATTGTCATCATAAAAGACATTATTACCCTCTGAATCAAAAAGACTCTGATGCACATGCATGCCATTTCCGTTTATGCCAGCAAGTGGTTTCGGCATAAATGTTGCCATTAGGTTATATTTTTGAGCAATTGCTTTGAGCGTGAAGCGGATTGTAGTGGCATTATCAGCAGTTTTCAGTGCATGATCGTATCTGAAATCAATCTCATGCTGTCCGATCCCAACCTCATGGTGGGTTGCTTCCACATTGATACCCATCATCTGAAGTACAGAGGTCATCTCCCTGCGAATTTCATATGCCTGATCCATAGTTAGATCGAAATAGCCAGCTTTATCATGAGGAAGTGTATGTAATCCACCATCTTTTTTCAAAAGGAAGAACTCAATCTCAGGACCAGTCTTATAGAAATATCCCATATCTTCAGCTTCCTTGAGAGTACTTTTCAGGATATATCTAGGATCGCCTTCAAAGGGCTTTCCATCGGAACCATATACATCACAGATAAGTCTAGCAGTATTACCATCGTCAGATTGCAACCATGGAATAAATGAATAGGTATTCGGATCGGGAATGAGATACATATCACTCTCAGCGATACGGGCAAATCCCTCAATGGATGAACCATCAAACCAGGTTCCACGATCAAGTGATGATTCGAGATGATTGACCGGGATTGTAATGCTTTTTACTACACCATATATGTCTGAGAACTGAAGAAGGATGAACTTTACCTTCTCCTCCTCTACTTTTTTAAGAACATTGTGTTTATCCATGTTCCCCCTATGTATTTTTTGTTATTTCTTCTAAAATTTTCTTGATCTTCTTTAATGCTCTTCCTCGATGGCTGATCTCGTTCTTCTCTGCTAATGAAAGCTCTGCAAAACTTTTCCCGGATTCCTTTAGATAAAATATTGGATCGTAACCAAAACCCATAGTACCTTTCTCTTTAAATCCTATATAACCCGAACAAGATCCTTCAACGATAAATTTTTCATCTTCGTTCAACATAAGTACAATAATTGTTCTGAATTCTGCATCTCGATCTTTAAGAGGAACATCTTCCATGTTTTTCAGAAGCAGGTGCCGATTGTCAGCATACGTGACATTTTCACCGGCATAGCGGGAACTATACACACCAGGTTCTCCATGTAATGCATGAACAAAAAGACCTGTATCATCAGCCATAGCGGGTAAACCAGTTTCTTCATAGATTTCTCGAGCTTTTTTCTCTGCATTTCCTTCGAGAGTATCTCTATCCTCGATCACCTCTGGGAGACTGTCAAAATCTTCAAATGTCAGGATTTGAATCGGTAATTCCTGTAAAAGTACATTGATCTCTTGAATTTTGTCTCTATTATGTGTGGCAAGTACCAGTCTCATATTCACCCTAATTTTTTTCTTAATATCTCGATCAATTTATTATGTGAAGCAAAGGGAATATCAGGAAGATTATTTAGAGAGTAATATTTTGCAGCAAGTGCATCATCACCGGGGTTCAGTTCTCCTCCAGTAATATTCATAAGAAATCCAAAGGTAATCACACGTTTATATATTGGAGAAGATTGAAAGAAGTAGCCGAGGAATTCATCAACTTCACCGATCAGTCCAGTTTCCTCATACAACTCGTGCACTGCACATTCTTCGGCAGTTTCATCAATTTCGACGTAGCCGCTGGGAAGTGCCCATGCACTAGGATTAGGTTCGTTTTTTCGTTTGATCAGAAGCAGTTCATTGTTATCCCTGAGCACAATACACGCAGAAGCGGGGATAGGATTCGCATAATAAGTCCACCCACATAAAGGACAGAAGATCCTCTTCATGTTATTTTGATCTGTCTTTCTTACAAGTTTAGCTCCGCAGGAAAGACAGAAACGGGGATTGTTATAAAATTGCACTCCGCCTGGAATTACACTCTTTCTATATACTGGTTGGTTCTCGTATCGATCTTAAGAACATCCCCCTTATTGATGAACAAGGGCACCTGAACCTCCAGACCAGATTCCAGTTTTGCACTTTTTGTCACATTCGTTGCAGTGTTACCTTTTACACCGGGTTCACATTCAACCACTTTGAGATTCACCGTGGTGGGAAGTTCGATATCGATAATCTCATCATCAGTCTGGATGAGTGCAATTTCCATATTCTCTTTGATAAGATACTTTTTGTCGCCGAATAAATCCTCGTTTATTTCAACCTGTTCATAAGTATCAGGATTCATGACAACATAATGCATTCCATCGTTATAAAGATATTCCATTTTTTTCTTTTCAACGCGAACCTCTTCCACTTTTTCACCGGAGCGAAAGGTATTATCAATGACCTGTCCGGTTTTTACATTTTTCAATTTTGTTCGAACAAATGCACCACCCTTTCCTGGTTTGACGTGTAAGAACTCCACAATCTCATAGAGATTATCTTTATACATTATTACCATTCCGTTACGAAAATCGGCTGTTGATGCCATACTTACTCCAATCTATTTCGATTCATTTCTATAGGTTAAGGCACTGGCGAGAGTCTTCTTGCTCGTGTATTCGATGTCTCCTCCTATAGGCAATCCTGTTGCAAGGCGTGTGATCTTTCTACCATCCTTCTGAAGGCTGGCAGTCAAAAATGATATAGTAGTTTCACCTGCGCTACTTGGATTTACTGCGAGAATTATTTCGTGGATATCCTCTTTTTCCACAAGCTGCTGAAGTTTGGGAAAATTGATATGATTTGGCCCGATCCCATCCAATGGTGAGATAAGGTTACCGAGAACGAAATATCTGCCTTTATATACACCAGTGTCTTCGATAAGGTAAACATCCTGGCTCTTCTCGACCACACAGATCGTTTTTTCATCCCGCTGGTCATCTGCACAGAAGTGGCAGGGACTTTTTTCGGAAAGCATGTTGCAGGATTCACACTTTTGTATCGAAGTGATCGACTCCCGTATCAACTCCGAAAGTTGTAGTCCCACTTCTTTTTCCTGACTGATGAGATAAAATGCTAAACGTTCTGCTGTCTTCTCTCCGATGCCGGGTAAGCGCTTAAATCCGTTCTTCAGTTCTTCTAATTTACCTTCAAACATTATGTATTCAGGCCGGGTATTTTGAGACCGCCGGTAAGTCCGGACATCTCAGATTCAACCATCTCTTTCACTTTCTGGCGAGCTTCTTCGACAGCTGCAATAATAAGGTCTTCAAGCATTTCAATATCATCAGGATCGACTACTTCTTTCTCTATCTTCAAAGAGATCAATTCCTGATTTCCATTCATTACTACAGTTACCATTCCGCCACCTGCAGAAGCTTCGACGGTTTTACTGGCGAGGGCTTCCTGGCTCTCCATCATTTTCTTCTGCATCTTCTGAGCTTGCTTAAGCAAGTCCTGAAGTCCTTTTCCACCTTGAAACATGTTTCCTCCTATCTATTTCAATTGTTCACTAAGCTGTAACGCTGCGAAATTGTGTCAAATTTCGTTTGAGTGAATGAATCAAGAAATATTATTTGATCTTTAATTCTGTTCGAACTTCTCCTTCGATTCTTTTGCAATCTTCCGGGGATACTTCAAGCCTTTTTGCGATCTCCTTTATAGTGTTGAATTCTGCTGAAGAAAAATTGTTATCAGAATATGCAACATAATAACATAATCTCACAAGGAACATTCTTTTGTAAGGATTCTTTGCATAGATCATATCTATAACTCTGATAATTTCATCAAGATTACACGAACCGTCCTTGAGTTCCGCCTGGAATTTTTCAAAAAGTGTATTGATAATTCTCATTTCATCAGGACCAATTTTTTCTGAAAGAGTTTCATACTCAAAATGACGTTGCTCAAGCTGGTATTTCAACTCTTTAATAATCATATTCTTCTCTTGCTTATCAACCTCACCATCTGATCGGGCTACATAGATAAGTAATGCCATTGCGCTACTCACAAAGGAGAAATCCTCATATTCTTTCTTCTCTCTCTCGGTTTTCGGTATAAATGCTTTATTTTCGAAGAAATCTTTTAGAAAATGATCTTCAGATCCTTCCTGCGTTGTGTGAAATATCGAACCTTCTAAGGTTTGCCAGCGATCCATATAACTCCTTTCTGTTCTAACTATATTATTTCAAATTGTTTTAAACTTGTCGCAGATACCTGCACTGCAGTTTTGATGAGGAAAACAACGGGAACAGCAAATAGTAAACCGAGAATACCAAAGGCGTAGCCACCTGCAATGACAGTTAAAAGTACCCACAAAGGATGCATCCCCAAGCCCTTACCAACAAGTGATGGAAACAGAATATTACTATCGACCTGTTGTACGACTAAGGACATCAAGATCGCATAGATCAACATAACATTGGGTACCGGGCTGAAAAGAATGACCAGAATAACGGGCACAAATCCAATGAAAGGACCAAAGAATTTTATAGGATTTGTGAGTCCAATAATAATACTCAATGTTAATGCATAGGGTATACCGAGTATCAGTAGCCCAATATAAGACATTAAGGCAACAATAATTGTTTCAAGCAGAATTGAACGGAGATAGCGGCCAAAACTATCCTCAATCTTTTCGAAAAGGTAAATTGAAAATTCAAAATATCGGTTAGGTATCCAGCTGAAAAAGGTCTTGAATAATCGTCGTTCATCTTTGAGCATAAAGAAAGTTATGAACGGAATCACAATGATGAAAGCAAGAATGTTGATGATCTGACTTACTGAACTGATAATTAGTTGAGGAATCTGATTGAGCATGGTCACAAACTGCTGCCCAAGCGTCTGGGTATATTCATCAATGTTGATAAAAGTAAAACGAGTTTGAATCCTATCGAGAAAATTTGATAATCCATCCAGCCCCAGAGATTTTAGACTGAACGCATTGGGATCTTTAACAATATCTTTAAAGAATTTGGATGCTTCCTCTGCCTGAACTTTGACCTGCGGGATGATCACATTAAGCAGAATAACAATCAGTCCTATGATGATAATATAAACGATAAGAATTGAAAGCGCTCTGGGGATGTGAAATTTCTGCGCATAATTTATTATCGGGGCTATCAAATATGCAATTATGAATGAAATAATTACATAGGACAAGATAGATTTATAAAAGAGAATACCCGCTACAACCAAGCCTATAGACAGGATACCTATTATCCAGCGAACTACTTTTGTTCTATCCATTTCTATTTTTTCTCTTCTTCTGTTTGAGTAGTTTTCAACTCATTGAGTTCGTTTTCTTTTTCCTGTAATTGTTTCTTAAGGTCATCCAGTTCCTCTCGCTTACATAAGAGAGTCTGGTTTGTAGCAATCAAGTGAGAACTGATCACACTGGCAAGTCTTCGTAGGATTTTACTGCCCGCACGTGGATGTTCATCTATAAAGCGATTCATATCTCTTTTTGAAATACCGAGTAGTACAGAATCTTTAGACGCAACGATCGTTGCAGTACGTTCCTCTTCCAGGAAAAGACCTATCTCGCCAAAAAAATCCTTGGGCTTTATTGTCTTTATGTTCTCACCTTCAAGGGAACCAATGAAGGTTTGCAGCTCACCTTCTTTCACAATATACATAACAACATTAGGATAGCCCTTTTTGAACACTATTTCATCTTCTTTGTATTTGCGTTGGTAAAGATGTTCCTGGAGATTTCTCCGTTCATTACGGGTCAGATCTTCAAACAATTCAACCTCAGAAAGAAACTTGATCAAGTCTTTTTCTTCCTGAACCTTTTCAGGTTTCTGAGTAAAGAACTCTTTTAGCTTCATTCAAAAGCCCCCTTTTCAATACTTCTGGATGTCTTTATCGCTTTGAGGAACTTTATGAGCCAGAGGATAAATAATGTCAATAAAGCTATAGATGCAATGAGTGCACCCCATATTCCAAATAAGCTTAGAATTGTTACAATAATCCCGGCAAGGCAGATACCGATAAGTATGCATAGCAATGCGGGAAAGAATTTTATACCAAATATATATGCAGCGATAGAACCTGTCCATGCGCCGGTTATGGGTAGTGGTATCATCACAAAAAGTATTAACCCAAAGGATTCATATTTTTTTATGAGAGAGCCTTTTTTTCTCGTCCTTGCAAAGAGCCAAACGAAAAACTTATTGAATAAAGGAACTCGAGACAGTAGATCGAGCCCGAATTTTAGTATAAGAAGAATGATAGGGATGGGAATAAAATTTCCTGCTACTCCGAGTAAGTATGCCTTGTACCATGGCATTTTATAATGATGTATAGCCCATGGAATCGTTCCACGAAGCTCAAAAATTGGAAGCATAGCCAGCGACATGACTATCAATTCGTCAGATACGTTCTTGTCTTTGAGATATTTGGAGAATTTTGCTTCCGGCTCACGCTCGACAGGAGGTTTATCTCCATACAGCATTGTGGATAGCATGATCAAAATAATAATCGTTATGATAAAAAATTTCATTCTTTCCATGCTTGCTTTCCGATCAAAGGTACGAACTGGCATCCACCATGATTCTCCTTCTTTATTTTTCCATTCTCTTTACGAACGAGTAACAGTTCCTGAAAAAATTTATCTCCTACGGGTATCACAAGCCGACCACCTTCTTTCAATTGTCTAAGAAGCCCTTCAGGAATGGAGGGTGCAGCTGCAGATACTATGATGGCATCGAACTTTACATCTTCCTCAGCGTCAGATTCGGGAATCCATCCTTTGGAACCATCATCGTGCTGAATCTTGATATTTGTATAGCCAAGTTCTTTCAGTAATTTCTTTGCTTTCTCTGCAAGAGATGAAATTCTTTCGATCGAATATACTTGATGGGCAAGCTCTGCAAGAAGTGCTGTTTGATAGCCCGAACCTGTTCCGATTTCCAGCACAATATCGGATTTCGTTACCTCTAGGAGATCGATCATCATCGCAACAATATAAGGTTGAGAGATAGTTTGTCCTTGCCCAATTGTAAGCGGACTGTCATTGTATGCAAAATGTTTTGCAGCCGGTGGCACAAAGAGATGTCTTTCCACCTGCATAAATGCATCCAGCAAGCGTTCATTAGTTATTCCTCGTGCCTTTATCTGCTGCTCTATCATTTTTTTTCGTAAATTCTTATAATGCATGTATTATAATAGTGGCTGTGTATTCAGCTTATTTTCGACCCATTTTTTAATAGTTGGGAAATACGCATACTTCGTCATATCGATAGTTATCGGTGTAATTGAAACACTATTATTTTCGACTGCATGAAAATCGGTTTCCACACCACCTGTCCATTTAGGTGTTTGCCCTCCAATCCAGAAGTACGGTCGTCCGCGGGGATCTTTTCTTTCCTTGATAAAATCACTGTAAACTCTATGCCCGAGTTTTGTCACTTTGACGCTATTTATTTCTTTCAAAGGTACTGGAGGAAGATTGATATTGAGAATGCAGTCGGTTGTTAATATAGAAAAGAGATTATTATCCAGCATACGCAGTAATATTTCTGCTCCCTCTGAAAATTCACCTTTGTCTCGAGAGCCCATAGAAACTGCTATTGCAGGTAAACCGAGATTCATAGCTTCGATAGCTGCAGCAACAGTGCCCGAATAGAGTATGTCTTCTCCCATATTCGGTCCGTTATTAATACCTGATATTACAAGATCGATCTTTGATTGGATGATCTTATGTGTCGCAAGGATCACACAATCGGTCGGAGTGCCGTCAACTGCATATTTATCCTCTTTTATTTTGAAGATCCTTAACGGATGATGGATAGTAAGTGAGTGAGAAGCAGCACTACGTTCTCTATCCGGTGCAACGATCGTGACCTGATATTTTCTTCTTAATACCTTTGCAAGCTCCGAAATACCTTCAGCGAAAACGCCATCGTCATTGGTAAGTAGAATATTTTTCATAGACAATACTACATCTTTTACCCCTATTTATTGTCAATCTTTTAGGAATTTTATTGGCAAATCCCCAAAATTATGACATTCCGTCCTTTCTCCTGACAAGAAAAAGATCGGGACGAGGTACTCTTAAGGAAAGAATCTTATTTTACAGAGTTGTAATCTACATTTCATTTTCCTTAATAAATTGGGAATGGGGAAAGAAAGTTTTAATTTTTTTCTGACTGTATCAGCTTTATCTTTGTGAATCTTTATGTTATTTATAGTTGAATCAATCGTAAAAAAATGGCGGGAGCGACGAGACTTGAACTCGCGGCCTCTGGTGTGACAGACCAGCGTTCTTACCAACTGAACTACGCCCCCGCGGTGAGGACTGATTCATTGAGGGGTAGAGGGCGTGTCAAGTTTTTTGAATTTTGTTTGATCATCATTTTTTCAAGTGACAAAATTTACTTCTCTCTTGAGAAAACTTGACTCTAAATGAAAATTTTAGAGATTTACATTATTAATGTATAAGGGAGTAAGCGATGAGAAAATTAGCAATATTATTTTTGATCATTATGCTTTTAATTGGATGTTCATCCGAGAAAAAAACAACTAAAATCGAACTTGAGTTCTGGCATGCCATGGGCGGTCCATTGGGTGATGCACTCACGAAATTAGTAAAAGAATTTAACAAAACACATCCTCATATATTCATTACTGATATCAATATGGGTAATTATACTGCCCTATCCCAGAAACTCATGGCTGCAATCGTTGCAAATACACAACCCGATCTTGCACAGGCATATGAAGCATGGATCGCAAAGTTTATTCAGGGCAATGCACTTGTCCCTATCGAGAAATATGTAAATGGACCAAACGGTCTCTCTCAGAAAGAACTTGATGATTTCTATCCTGTGTTCATTAAAAGCAGTACTTTCAACGATACGTTGTTTGCATTCCCCTTTAACAAAAGTGTTCGTGTATTGTACTACAATAAAGACATGTTCTATGTTAATGGATTGGAAGTGGACAATCCTCCAGCAACGTGGGATGATTTTATAAGGATCGGCAAAATACTAACACAGGACAAGGATGGTGACGGAAGAAATGATCAATGGGGTACTACATTTGCAACTAATGCATGGCAGTTCGAAAACTGCCTTCTTGAAGCAGGTGGACAGCTAATGAATGAAGATCTTACAGAACCACTCTTCAACAGCAAGTATGGAGTTGAAGCACTCAATTATCTTACAGACCAACTTAATAAATACAAAATTGCCTATCTCTCTACAGGCTATGACGGACAAAATGATTTTCTTGCAAGCAAAGTCGGCATGGTAGAGGGTTCGAGTGTATCGATGGTTTACCTTCACAAAGGTGGCATTCCTTTTAATCTCGGGATGGCTCCAGTTCCTCATTTCCGCACAAAAAAGAACATCATAAGTGGTACAAATATTGTTATCTTTGAAGATAAAAAGGACGAGCAAGCAGAAAAAAAACAAGAAGCTGCTTGGGAATTCATCAAATGGTTTACTAGTCCGCAGCAAACTGCAAAGTGGTCAAATATGACCTACTACATGCCCGTACGCAAGAGTGCAATCAAAGATGCTGAAATACAGAAAAAGTTTGAAAAATATCCCGGCTTGAAAAATGTGTATGACCAGCTTAACTATGCCGAAGTAGAACCGCAGACCGAAGTGTGGTTTGAAACCCGAAAACTGCTTGAAGAACAGGTCATAGAAAAGGTTTTCAGGAACCAAATGAGTGCCAAAAAAGCTCTCGACGACCTTGCAGAAAAGATGAAAAAGATGTTAGCAGAGGAATAGTAATAACATCTGAATTAGAATTAAAATATTAGTTGTGATTTGATTAATATAATTAATTAGGAAAAGGATTTATGTTTGAAAGATTGAGAGCAAAAATAATTTCAAAAAGGAATAATGGTTATTCAATTCAAATTGCAGAAGAGAAAAACAATAATTGTACAACTAATCTTCTTGACTAACCGAGATACATTATTGAAATAGTGTCTCACGAAAGGAGAAGACAGATGGATAAGCTGAATCAAAAGATGACGACGAAGGATCCTGTTGAGAAGCTAGCTCGGAAGCGATTATCCGTATTGCAGTT
>DRBZ01000107.1 GCA_011043895.1 Candidatus Cloacimonadota bacterium | reverse complement strand
TCGATAAGGACGATGAGACGACATGGCTTCCACAACATCAGAGACTGCAATAATCTTAGCTTCTGCCAGTATCTCGTTACTCTCCAGCCCATGAGGGTAACCGCTCCCATCCTCACGTTCATGATGTTGTAGCACGATCTGTGAAACGGACCACGGGAAATCTACATTCTTCAAAATATCATAACCTGCCAGTGGATGTGATTTTATGATATTGAACTCATGTTCTGAAAGTTTTCCTGGTTTACTCAGTATTTCTGCAGGCACATACATCTTTCCAATATCATGAACCATTGATGCAATTCGAATTTCTTCAAGTTGGTCATCTGAGAGTTTCATTTTCTTTGCTATTTCACTCGCAAGACAAGCCACTCTTCTCTGATGACCGGCAGTATATGGATCTCGAATTTCCACAAGTGATACAAGAGTATTTACAATATCAGAGAACAATTTCGAAAGTTGTTCATTACTCTTTTTTAGTTCTTCTATCGATTCCTTTTCTTTTTTCTCAAGTTTTATAGTTTTTAGTCCGTAACCCAGATCATCACAGAGATCCTTTAATATCTTCTGTTCACCAGTATCAAAGGCATCTCCTTCGGATGAATATATTGTTAATGCACCGAAAATATTGCCATCGATCATTATTGGCAATACAATCATAGAAGAAAATTTAATCGCACTTGCTTCTTGTTCATTATCAGGAATTCCGGGTATCTTGGAATCTTCAATATTAATAATTTGCAGATCTTTCACTTTTATAGCTTTTGCGATAGGATTGAGGTCTTCTTCTTTTACGCTAAGCGGAATTACTCGATTTTTAAGAAAATCCTTACTGAATCCACTCTGAGCAACTGGTACAATCTGATTTCTTTCTGATTGCTCAACCTCACCTATCCATGCAAAAGGATAACCACCAATATCCACAATTATTTCACAAATATCATTAAGAAGGTCCTCTTCTTCCCGGGCACGAATGAGACGTTCATTACATTCATTAATAATTCACAACATTCTGTTTGCCTGAACTAACTCTTCTTCCACTTGCTTCCTGACAAATTTCTCATCCTTAATTTTTTCATTGAGAACGATTGAGTCTGAAAGTTCTTCTATCATCCTGTAGAGTTTATCCTTATTTAGGGGGTTGAGTAAAAAACCATGAACCCCAATATCGATAGCTCTTTGAAAATAATCTGTTTGACCATATGCTGAGACAATAATAAATTTGCATGAAGGATTTATCTCACGCATCTGCTGTATCATATCCAGTCCGCTCAAATTTGGCATTCGAATATCAGTGATGATGATTTGGGGTTTGAATTCATTGAACTTACTCAATCCTTCCACTCCATCCATAGCAGTATATACATTTTCTACTTTTCTTTCAAGGAGCTTGGAAATTGATTTCATTACTATGAGTTCGTCCTCGCAATAGAGAACCGAAATCTTAACTCTTTCCATAATGTTCGTCCGTGAAATATTATTTTTAATTCTGACAATTTTTCGAGGATGAATATATTAAAATGTCAATAAAAAAATTTCTTTATTGAGATTTTAAAGATCGCTTAATTACTTCAGCAGTTATATTACTGATTCCAGGCACTAATAACAGATCTTCTATTGTTGCTTTTTTTATCCTTTCCACGGAGCCAAAATATGAGAGTAAGAGCATTTTTTTCTTCTCTCCAATGCCCGGTATAGTATCGAGTTCTGAATAATTGGTTTTCCTGTCACGTAAGGTCTTATGATAGGTTATGGCAAATCGATGTGCTTCATTGCGAATTTGTTGAAGAAGTTTAAGCGCATAAGATGTTTTTGGAATTATGATCGGTTCTCTTTTTCCTGGTTTGAATATCTCCTCAAGTCTTTTGGCAATAGAATAAAGAGGAATTGTATATTCTTTTTCTGATAAAGCTCTCGAGGCAGCTGATAGTTGTCCCTTTCCTCCATCTATCAGAATCAGATCCGGCATCTCAACACCTTCATCATTGAGATGAGCAACATATCTTGTAACTGCTTCGTGCATCATTTTATAATCATCTATTCCAGGAACGTGCTTTATCTTGAATCTTCTATACTGTTTTTTCTTAGGTTTTCCATTGTCGAAGAAAACCATCGAAGCAACTGCTTCCTCACCATAGAGGTTGGATACATCAAAGGCAGCGATCCTTCTTGGGAGATTAGAAAGATGAAGCGTATCTTTCAATTCCTTAACTGCAAACACTGTTCTTTGAGATGATTTTAAATGTGCAAGTTTTTTTTCTTCAACAAGTAAGAAGGCATTGTTTTTTGCCATATCGAGCAGCTTTTTTTTATCTCCACGTTGAGGAATATGAAATGCAAATTTAAAAAGTTCTTCAATAAGTTCCCTATCCTCAGGTTCATATTGAAGATTTACGAAACGAGGGATATCTTCTCTTAATGTATAATATTGCATACAAAAACGTGATAGAATTATCGAATACGATTCATCTTCGGCATTCTCAAGGAAATAATGTTCTTTTTTGATCATCTTGCCGTCTCTTATTTTAAGAACCACCACGCAGCAGTTCTTTCCATCTTTAGCCACTCCGACAACATCCTGATCATCCAATGAGAAATTGCTGACGATCTGTCTTCTTGCGATTTGAGTGATCTCCTTAATTCTATCCCGTATTTCTGATGCCTTTTCGAACTCCTGGTGCTTTACTGCTTTTTCCATCTCAGAAGTGATCTCCCTAATAACACTTTCGGTTTTTCCTTTGAGGAATAAAATAACCTGGCGTATCCTTTCTCTATAATCCTCGTAACTGATATTACCGATGCAGGGAGCATCGCATTTTCCTATCTGATAATTAAGGCATGCACGATCAAGAGCATCTGTTTTTTCTACCTGTCTGGGAATCGACTTGTTGCAGGTTTTCAATCTGAATATTTTTTCAAGGAGTTGCAGCGTATTTCTCAGTGAACGTGCTTCTGTGTAAGGACCGAAATATTTTGAACCATCTCTCTGCAATTTTCTCGTCACGATCACTCGGGGGAAAGATTCTTTGATGGTTATTTTTAGGTAAGGATATCGTTTATCATCCTTGAGGGAAACATTGAATTTGGGTCTATGTTTTTTTATCAGTGTATCTTCCAAAATCAGGGCATCGATTTCACTGCGTGTGACGATATAATCAAAGCTCTGGATCTTATTTACAAGCATCTCGGTTCGTGGAAGGTCATGAGATTTTCTAGTAAAATATGAAGAAACTCTTTTTTTAAGATCGTTTGCCTTACCTACATAGATGATCGAACCTTTTTTATTCTTCATGAGATACACACCAGGATTGTGGGGAATTAGCTTGAGTTTTCCCTGAATATTCTTATTCATAAGTTATGAATGCTTCCGAAATGACTCTATTATTTTATGAAAACTCGTTACTTTGAGTATCTTGAGACCTAGAATATATATAAACAAAGATACAATAAAAATAACGATCAGCTTGAGGGCAGTAAATAATTTTCCGAGTATGAAAAGTTGATTAAGCAAGACATTAATAACGTACGCGATATACCCAATTAGTATAGATAATATGAGAACCTTTAAAAATGTAAGTGATATTTTTTTAAGAGATATGCTTCCTACTTTGAGCTGAAGAGTGATGAACAACATTGTTGCCTGAATAGTCGCAGCAATCGAAGTAGCCAATGCAAGCCCTCTGAGGTGAAGTATCCTCATAAGTATAAGATTTAGGATGATATTACACGCCACAGCAATAGCTGCAATAATCACTGGAGTCTTAGTATTTTTTAGGGCAAAAAAGGCAGAAGCAAATATCTTTACTGCACTATGTGATATAAGACCTATTGAATAAAATGCTAATGCAGAATATGTCATGATAAGTGCTTGCTGATCAAATGCCCCATGAAGATAGACTACCGAAACTGCATCCTTTCCTATTACTAATATCAGTGCAATAATCGGCAACATGATCGTGATGATCATCTGGATGGACTCCTGTACTGATTGTATAAGTTCATCTGTTCGTTTGTGAGCTGTATGCCTGGAAAACATCGGGAGTACTGCGGTACCAATAGCAATACCAAAAACACCAAGCGGCAGTTGCATCAATCGGTTACCATATTGTAGTGCTGCAACGCTACCAGTTATGAGAAGTGAGGCAAGTAGAGTATCAACTACTACGTTTATTTCACGAATGCCCAATCCGATAATGCCAGGGATCATTCTATTCCACACACTCTTCAATTCTTTCTGTTTAAAATTTATTCTGAACCTGAACGTATAACCGATTGTTTTAAGCATCCGAATATTCACAAAAAGCTGAAAAATTCCTCCCAGTAGTACTCCACCTGCAAAAAGATACGCACGATAAACAATATCAGTTTCAGTGATAAAAGAAACAACCAAGATCGGTAGTATTATCCCGAGATTAAGCATAAGTGGTGATAGTGATGGAAAGAAAAATATTTTATGCGCATTGAGAATGGCAATAATACTTGAAGTTAATCCAATTAAAAACAGATATGGGAAAAGAATTCTGGTTAGTTTTGTGGTTAATTCCTGCACAGATTCAGCAAATCCCGGAGCCATGATCCTGATAATGTAAGGAGAAAAGAGAATACCCAGCATAACCAATCCGATCAGTACAAGTATTAATATAGAAAGTAGGTTAACAGCAAAGGCAATTGCTTCTTCTTTTGATCGAGTTTCCTTAATCTCAGTATAGGACGGAATAAAAGCTGCAGCAAGAGAACCTTCGCCGAATAATCCTCTGAGCATGTTAGGAATAACAAATGCAACACCAAAGCTGTCTGCAATTGCAGTTGTACCAAGGAAATGAGTAAGAAAGATATCCCGCACTAAGCCAGATATCCTGCTTAAAAAAGTGCCACTTGATATCTTTCCTACGTCTCTGGTGAGGTTCTCTTGAGTTTTTCTCATCTAATTATAACTTAAAAATAGAACCCTTCCGATCCTTATATTCGCGTGGTGTGAGAGAAAGCTCCCTTTCCAATCCATCACGTATGACTCGTATTTTCAATGCTTCACCAATTCTTCCATCAGAAACCGCTATCTCAGCATCATCAGTATCTTTAACGATCTGCTTATCGATTTCAATGATGATATCACCTCGCTGTAAACCAGCTTCTTCTGCAGGTCCTTCTTTCTGAATAAATGAGACGATCACACCGTCGGTTCTTTCCAACCCAAGACTTTGCGCAATGGATGGCGTGATATCCTGCACCTTAAAACCAAACCAGATTGGGCGTATTCCGCCATATTGAATGATTTCTTGTATAATATGCTTAACTCTATTTGCTGGAATTGCAAATCCCATACCGAGACTCCCGCCACTTTTGGAGAAAATAAATGTATTGATCCCGATGATCTCGCCATTGATATTTACCAGTGGTCCACCGCTGTTTCCCGGATTGATTGCAGCGTCGGTTTGTATCATTTTTTTGTAAAGACGGTCTTCATTGCTATGGAAGTTTCTATTCAGTGCAGAAACTACCCCTACAGTTACGGTTGGTTCCGAGTCCTTGATAAGATAACCAAAAGGATTACCAAGCGCAATGGTCCATTCACCTATTATGATATCATCCGAATCTCCGAAATGTGCACTCGGTAGTTGTTCATCTACATCTTTAAGTTTGATCACTGCAATATCGTGTACTTCATCAGTACCGATAACTTCTGCTTGAAAATTTCTTCCATCATTCAGGTATACTCTTATTTCTGTCGCATTCTCAACGACATGGCTGTTTGTAATGACATACCCATCTTCAGTAATAATAACACCAGAGCCGAGATTCTGAACTTCTCTTTTATAGGTGCGCGGTAAAAACCCTCTGTAGAAATCGAAAAACATCGAATTAAAAGGGCTGGTTTGCACATATTCTGTTTTGATGACATTCACACTTACTACAGCAGGTTTCACTTGTTCAATCGCTGTAGTTATCGCATTCTGACGGGATTGATAGACCTCATCATTGAGTTTCATCCTTGTGTCAAAATCGATAGTATCTCTGATTGCAGTGACTTCTGCCTGAGTTGGAACCATTTCCACAATTTCATTCTGCTCTATTTCCTCTAAATTGCGGTCAGTCAATTTAAGTACTGCAAAATTAATTGTTAGCAGTACTACTATCAATATGAATAATCTTTTCAAATCCATGAAACCTCCGTACGAAGTAGCGTAAGTTGTATAAATATGTTCAAGTTTTTTATATGATTCATATACTGAGAAAGATATTCTGAGATGAAATATTGTCAAATGTTCCCGTTGTGTAACATGTAGATGATAACTTATTATCGTATAATCACGGAGTGTAATGTGTGGACAGTTGGGCGAGATATGATATTTGGATTCCCTATTGGGATCGAGAATGGGAACTATATTTTACTTGGTTGCGGTTTCATTGTCTTATTGTACTATAGAAATTTCATCCTAAACCATTACGAAGAATTACTAAAGTACTATATTCACAACATTACAATAAAAAAGGGAGCACGAAGCTCCCTTGAATTTTATTCATATTACTTTAGAATGCTAATTCAGCCCCAAACGACAACTTCAATCCAGTAGCACTCATATAGATAGGTGAAGTATAGTAACTTAACCCCCAATCGAAATTGAAATTTTTAAAATCAAGTCCAGTGCCAAGTGAGAAATGAGCACGTTCTCCTCCACCAAATCCGAATCCTGCCCTAAGGGGAAGCCAATACAGTGGATAGTATTCAGCGCCAAGCGAGATTTTCGGTTTTGTAGAAGTGAACAAACTTCTTTCAAATCCCTGTACATAGTCAGAATAAAGTGTGACATTTCCTAACTGATAGGACCCACCAATATGTATTTCAACCGGTATCTTCTGTGAATAATCAGGGATATCATATGTACTATCAACTGTTACAGAATCATCCCAGGAATTGATTGTCATATCAAAAGCTTCAACTTTGATCATATGTTCTTCTGTGGCTTCAGTCCAGTTAATATTTCCGAAAAGATTTTTTATCGCAAGTGATGCAGTAATTTTCTCATTGATCGGTGAAGTGAATCCAATATTCATTCTGAATCCCGCACCTGCTCCAGGAAAGATTGAAGATGCAATGATCTTATTGTCATCAGTATCATATCCTGCTGTCTTAATAAGCAGATTGTTATAAACCGTCATTGCACTGTCATTAGTTGAAAATACAGTTTCAAATTCCTCTACATGGGCATGAGCAAGTCCTGTAATTAATCCGAAACTGATACCACCATAAATAGGAGGAAGCTCGGCAAAAGAGGAAGATATTAATTCCATTGGAATTCTATCGCCATACCCAACCTTGCTTTCTATAAAAGCAACTGCGGTACCACGATTATTCTCCATATTATACGTTGCACCTATCTCATTCCCATGAAGGATGAGATCAAAGTATTCTTTTGAAAGACCTATTGAAGACCGAACCATTGTATTAATCGTAAGCGCAACCTTCCAGATGGACATAGAAAAAGGCATATGTACACTTGCATTCACATTCAACGACATACCTGTATCAGGCATTTTATCCAGAAATTCCTGCTTATCGTCTGCATTCAGGTATTTTCCCATGAGGTCATTATAATATCCCAAAGATAAGGCATTATTTCTCACATCTGATGTTATTTGGAAAAGATTGAATGTCATATAATCATTCATCAAACCAAGATTTGCAGGATTCCAATGTAAAGATTCAAAACCACGAGCTCGTGCAATATACGCATCTCCCAGCGCAACGCTGATAGGATTTGAAAGGGTAATTCCAAACAGCGAACCTGCAAAAAATAAAAGAACGAGAGTGAGAGCTACCTTTTTCATTTGTTACCTCCATCCTGTTCTTGAACATGCACATCGACAGAAACGTACCCAAATAGATGTAAATTATCAGAACCTCGGATTATCACAACTTCTCCATTAGTTCCTACAATATGCATTTTTGTACCTACATATACATCGGGATTTTCAAATACAGAAAAATCACCCTGTTGTTTATCCAGCAATATCTCGATAGTGCTCGAAACCATCTCTCCGCTAGTATGATGAACAGGATCAATGGTTGCTGGTGCGACATAGAAGGAATCAATAATCAGTTCCGGATTCGTCCACACCTCAGAAGAGTCTGCAGCAAGCCAGAGTTCAAGATTTGAACCAAAGGGCAGCAGATTTTCTGCAGTTAGATTCAGAAGAACTCCATTCAAGTTATCTCGAATTGCATCCCTTGTGGTTTCATCAAGCTCTAGATGATTGAGCGAGTCGAGTTTAACTGTGTGAGAATTAATTATAAATTTGAATGGTGTCTCCAGTGTATAAGAACCGCTTATCGAATCATTCTTTGTAATCTCGCCGATCGTTACTCCATTTCCAATAACTGCATAAGGATTTGTAGCTCGAACATGGGTGGGCACAATACTTAACATTTCAGAAACTCCATCAGTTATAACAATATGATTCATTTGTTCTGGGAGGATTACACCGCTGCTTTCATCGATCGAAATTACTGCAGAATCTCCCTCATCATTATATCCAATCATATCGATATTGAGCCAGCAATTGAATCCTGTTCCATTATATACATCCAGATGCAGCTCAGCATTCTGGAAGGACAGGATATTCGCGATACTATCAGGCAGATTTTCAATATCAAGATCTTCCTCAATATCATCCATTTCAAATCGTTTATGATCAATAATCCCTTTGATATTATTGAATTTCATTTCTCCGAGTTCAATCTCTGCGAGTACCTCATCTTCATAATTCACTGTGACATATCCTGCGGTTGGCTCTGTAGTTACGATATATGAATAGTGCAGAGAATCGATAGGAGTTGTAGAAAAAGGATCTTCTCCGATTGAATATTCAGCAAAACTAAAGGTTGTATCACCCGGGCAGCTAAGATTAATGATCAATGTATCACCAAAAGCATCAAAGATTTCTTCAAATTTTACCTGAATATTTGCACCAAAAGGTAGGGTGTAATGTTCCGGTGGAATGCTGACGTGTACATCACAGCTATCTATCTCTGCATAGACGAGTGAATATTCTCCAGTGGAATCGACCTCTGCAGCTTTTTCATCCTCAATAGTGAACTGGTTGAATTTTCCTATCACGCTATCAAAGATGAGCTTGCTGAGATGGATATCTGCCTGTACGGAATCATCCTTATGAACAGTGATAAGTTCAGAATTAGGCATATCTACTTCAACATGATAATGCACCTCCTGGTCTTCCCACAAGAGTACTCTATGATCAGCAAAACTGTAGCCCGGAAAATCAGCATTTGTGATGTGGACAGGATTATTGTTCTGATCTCTCAACTCATTGAAGAGGATTGAGATTTGTGGATCGAATGAAAGACCAGATATATCTATCTCCATCATACCACTTCTGATATTCGCTTCTTGTAAAAGTATTTTATCTGTTGCATCTTCGAGAGAGAGCGAATCGTCCTGAGTAAATGTCTGCACAAGATATCCTGTAACCTCCTCGAATTTCATTTCTCCAAGTGTGACTTCTGTAGCTACGCTCATATCGTCTGTGATCGTTACATAATCATCTGTAGAATCTGTACGTACTTTATAACTGAAGTGCAAAGAGTCGATGATATCCTTTCCTGTGGAGTAAATCTTAAAATCTGAAAGATCGAAGGGATAATTATTTGGTGAACTTGCATTGATATTATAGACTATCTTGAAAGGATAACCAAGATCATCAAATAACTCCATAAATTCAACGGTTACCTGTCCATCAATTGGAAGTTGGTTATCGATGTAGAAATTACCTTCACAACTATCTATTATAGCTGATACTAGTGAGATCTCCTGAGCAGCATCCTCAATGGAAATTGCCTCGTCATGATTGATACTTTCTTCTGGTAGCATCGCACTGGCTTCACTCACAAGCATCTCAGATACACTGAATGCAACATGGAAATTATCATCCTCAAGTACATCGATAGGTTGACCATTAGTTCCATCAGTGGATAGGTGTACTCTCAGATAGTTATCTGCAAATACGTGTTTGCCAGAGAGGTCTAATTCTATCTGTTCTGTAGCATCTGGATCAATAATATGATCGATCTGATAAGTGATAATTGGATCATCTTTCATGGGCGCTATGCCGCTGTAGATTTCCAGAGTCATATAATACGTTGGATTTGTTGAGCTAAGTGGAATTTCAGTGTTATTAGTAAAATCAATATACGCGAAACCAGAGTCTATTACCGCATATTCAACATTATCATTTTCAAAAACAGTAAATGCAGTATCAAGTGGGGGGAAGTTATAAATAGGAGGAATTGGTTCATTATAAATAGGTCCCACTCCGGGTACTTGTGATCGTGCGAAATCAAGGACTTTGACCTGTGAATAGGCATTACCTGTTTCCTCAACTTCGATCTTATCAAGGGATCGTTCGAAGTATTCTGATTGTCCATCAATGTTTAATCTATCACCAACACTCACATTAAAGACTTCATCACGACCCTCAATTTCGAGTTCATCACCAATTTCTTTTTCAAGTTCCTCAGTTTGTCCATCAACTTTAAGTTCATCACCAACATATTTGGATTCTATCTTTTCGGAAGTTGAGAAAAATAGTGTGTCGTTATCTAACCGAATGATATAGTTTTCTGTACTATCCTCGAGTTCGTGCATATACACTGTTTCGTTTATGACTGGAATCTCGAGAGTGACGTCCCATTCGGGTGGATCCCATTTCTTGATCGTACAAGAAGTAAAAATCATAAGTACGATAGAAATAAGCAATAAAAAGGAGTATTTTTTCATGTTGTTCTCCTTATCTCAGGATATTAACTTTTTGTAAAAGTGTGTGATCTGAAAAGTATATTTTGTATAAATATGTACCATTTCCAACGAGTTTATTATCATAATCTTTTCCATTCCAAACTGCATTATGCTGACCAGCTTCCAGGTCATTATCAAGCACTACTGCTATTTTCTGTCCCTTGATATTGAAAACTTCAATCGTGACATGCTGATGTGAGGGCAAATAGAAAGCTATATCATTCTTGGAATTGAACGGATTGGGATATACTGATAAATTATATGTATCGATAGTCGGGGCATCAATTGCATAATCAAGAGACCATTCCACATCGATAGTGAAATAAGAATCAGCTGAGAATGCTATTGTAGTAATACCTTCGACGAATCCAAGGTAATTTCCACCAGTCACTCCCGTGGGTTCATTTCCAGTAAAGAATTCTACGACACAAGACTCGTTAACATATCCATCGGCAGAAGTTGCACCGATGTTCAATCCCATCGTTATTGCTACTTCTTGTGTTGCGATGAGAGATTTATCACCATAAACGAAATTTTGAGTATTTGTCATGAATATATTTCTGGGAAGGTCACTTTCGCGTGCAATGTTGAGCACATCACCATTGAAACCAATCTGTATACCAAAGTAATCCGTCATAAGAAGACCTTCTTCATAATTAAGAAGATGAATAGTTTTTTCACTTCCCATTTCAAAGGTTCCGCCGAATCCAGACGTAAGATTGATTGAAGTATAAGTCACATCCTTAGTTGATTCAGCTGGGATAAGAAATGCTGCAAATATCGTACTGTCTGCATTAACCTGCCCACGAGTTACAGTATGTATAGCTGGCACATCATACGTCCCGTCATCATGGTAGTCATCATAACTATCAAGTGTCATAGGATAAGATGAATTTCCAAATACATGCAGTGTCACATTATTTACAGTGTAAGCAGAGCCATTGGTTCCCATAGAAAATCCATTTCCTGTTGTTCCCCCTCCATTTCCATGCAGTAACCATGAATATTCATGTGTGCTGGAGGATCCCACCCAATCTGTTATAGTAAAATAGGAGTTATTTATAAAAGTCACTTGCCGCATGAAATCAGTATTCTGATAGGAAGTTATTTCACATGCGTAATCAAGGCCATCTGTATCAAAATATTCTCCGAGATATGCATCAGTTCCTTCTGCAGTGGTAAGTGTGGCAGCAGGTGGTCCTTCTCCATCAACAAGTATCATGCTGTGATTTTTTGCATATCTTACACTATCACGTTTATCCCAGCTAATATATCCAGAATCCATCGCAAGGAGTTCTCCCAAGGCATAAATGATAAAACTTCCATTGTCAGGATGTTCGTGGGTTCTTCCTCCTTCTCTGGCTTGTCCATTCTCTGCAAGCAGGCACATATAAACCGCATCTTCGCTCCAATCACTTCGGAAAATCGCCTGACCTGCTTCGGGTAGGAACTGAGTGGGAGAAAAAAGTGGTTCAGTTGTTCCGGGATATGCCACATTATCATATGCACATATAGCTTCAACACTGATGTTGTTTGAAGTTGCATCCACAAAATATGGATTATTAGCATGGACATAATCCCATGCCAACACGTCATTATCATATGGCTCAGCCAACATACCATTCAAGAAATACGGATCGAGAAAGCTGTCATCAAAATCTGGTCGAGCACCATTGGGTTGCCGTATTTTTACAACCCATTCTCCGATACCTTGAAAATTATCATTAAAAAGCAACGGGGGCAGCACTTCTCCACCATAATCTTCTGTTTGTCCATCAACAAAGTTGTTGTGAGAAATTGCAAAAGGTAAGAAACTTGTAGCGGTGAATGTGAGGTAATGAGGACCTTCTGCCCACATTCCCTGTTCATTTACCAGCCAGTTATTGAATTGTAAATTCGTCTTCTGCATTGCGTAATTAATCCATGTCTCGGGTTGTCGATCAGTATCACCAGAGGTTTCCGTATTAAGAACAATTGCACACATGCCAAGTGCAGAAGCAAATTTCACACCATAATTGATTTGCTCACCAAATCCAATTTCCCATAAAAGATGAAGTCCCGACCATGGGGAACTTGATACAAGATCGTAATACATCTCTGCAGCAATGTCCTGGATTTTCGTACGAACTGCAGTTTCGTCTCCACTAAAATCATAATTATTACCTTTTAAAAAATCATAAGTAATACAAGCAAGAGAGAGCATTTCAGAATCCCATAAAATATTTCTGTATTGTTCATCCACATTGGCATACGATTCACGTTGCATTACCAGAAGATATTCCTTAGCTTTATCTGCATAGGTTGACTGATCATCAATCAGATATCTAAATGCAGCACAGCGAGCGACTACAGCCTTCTCTAACTGCGTTGTGCATGAAGTATAATCTACATCCGAAGTTGTTTTTATGTTGTCGTAAATAGAAAGATATGGCTCTACAGTTACGCGGGTTTTTACCTCATCAATAGCAGCCTGACTACTATCTATTAACGTGCGTGGCCAATATGTTTTTTCAGGATGCCATGCACCCCGTGCGTTCAAAATCGTTGTAACAAAAACAAGAAAAATAATAATAAAAATTAATCTATAACATTTCATAGCACCTCCGTTTTTTGCTATTAAGGCAAAAAGACAAAGAAAAGAGTAAGTGTCAATATTTTCAAAATGTTATATTATAATAATATAATAAACATTGAACATTAGTATCACGATCAACATACAATTTTCAAATTACGTCTTTAAAAATTGTTTCTAACTGGTGCAAAGGACTTTCTGTGTATGGGACAAATGCCATGGTTAAGAATCGCTTCTTTATGTTTTCTGGTTGGATATCCTTTGTTGTGAATAAAATCATAATGCGGGTATTGCCGATGAAAATTGTCCATTATTCTATCACGTACTACTTTTGCAACAATTGATGCAGCAGCTATACAATGGTAAGTAGCATCTCCTTTAATTACTGATTTTAAGGTAAGTTTTCCATCTGATTCACCCTCTTTGCACGGAAGATATGGTCCATCGACTAATGCGAGAAATGACTTTTTGAAATGAGGTTCAATCAGGCTATTCATTCCCAGAAAAGTTGCCTGCAATATGTTGATTCTATCAATGATTTCTGGCTCGATCGCTATATAGTCGTAAAATAGAGATTCTGTTGTTATTTTCTTGTATAAGAGTTCCCTTCTCCTTGGAGTTAACTTCTTCGAATCTTTGAGTTCAAAAAAATCATTATTCCTTGATAGAATAACAGAAGCCACAACTACCGGTCCAGCGATCGGTCCTCTCCCTGCTTCGTCAATTCCGATTATTATCTCGAAATCCGGAAAATGTTCGTATGCTGAGATCATGAAGACATTTTAATGGCTAAATTGATAGCTGCTACCAGACTTTTTTCAGATGCAATCCCCTTTCCTGCGATATCGAAAGCAGTTCCGTGATCTACTGAAGCTCTTATAAAAGGAAGCCCGAGTGTCACATTCACACCTTCATCAAACGACAGCATCTTGAAGGGTATCAATACCTGATCATGATATGCAGAGATGATCATATCATATTTTTTGTAGTTCCCTGCAAAAAAAGTATCTGCTGGAAAAGGTCCTGTAATTTTGATTCCCATTTTTTGTGATTGTGCAATTGCAGGGATCATGACTCGCTGCTCCTCGGATCCAAACGCACCTTCTTCACCTGCATGTGGGTTGATTCCAAGAAGTGCTAGTTCTGGTTTTAATATCTTGAAATATCGTTGTAGGGAAGTGTTAATGATCTCTATCTTTTTACATATCATATCTTTTGTGAGGGATGATGCCACCTCAGATAAACTGCAATGGGTAGTTAGTAATCCAGCAACGAGCTTATCACTGAAAAAACTCATTACTACATCTTCAGTGTTACTCATTTTCGCAAAAAATTCTGTTTGCCCGATGAAATCCGGATAGCTTAATTGAATAAAATGCTTACTCACAGGAGCAGTTACAATAGCATCTACCTCACCGATTAATGCATCAGAGCAAGCCATTTGTAATGCTTCGTAGGCGGCGAGGCCACTTTCGTGTGAAGGTTGACCAGGAGTAAATAAATGCCCTTTAGTAACTTGAATCCAGAATAATGTATTATCATCTTTATCAATCTCATCAACGGTAGTAATATTCTTTAGATTTGGAAGTTTGATTTCACCCGTAATCGAACCATATATAACAAGAGTAACGGGAAATTGGTATTTCTTCAGAGTTTTAATCACAATCTCTGGTCCGATGCCTGTTGGATCGCCGACTGTTATGGCAATTTTTTTCATGTTAATATTAAGAAATGGTGCCGGGACGCGGAGTTGAACCACGGACACAGGGCTTTTCAGGCCCCTGCTCTACCTGCTGAGCTATCCCGGCAATTTGATCAAAAGAAAAAACGGTAGACACTGTTTTTCGCTCACTTGTTAGCCTGTCAAGTTTTACACTTGTTGCTTAATGCTGAAATATTTTCACGTTCTTACTAAGTTTATAATTTTCCAGCCATGTATTGAATTTCTTCTCAACATATTCCTGCCGATAGCTATTCTTAATTGATTCAAAATCCTCCAAAGATCCAACTTCCTTTTTGAGGACATAATAAAAACCCCATCCATATTCTGTAAATCGAATTGGATGACTGTATGTACGTACATCTTTAGCAAAGGCACTGCGAACGATGATATTACTTCCGGGAAGACCGTTGATTATGCCATCATATCCTAGAAGTGGAGTTTTCAGTAATCCGCTGAAGATGTCTGGCAGATATGTTTTCTCTCGAGTCGCTATCATAGTGGTTAGGTATTCAGTAAAGAGCTTTCCTTCTTCAAATTGTAATTTACTCAGGAATTCATTTCTTGCTTTAACATATGCATCGTAGCCTTCAATTTTCTTACCAGAGATCCTATCCTCAAGAAAAACGATTGCATAGCCATTTTTTGCAGTAAATATCTTAGGCAGCTTGTTGTTCAATCTTGTTTCATCAATCAAGTCATACTCTCTTTTTGGAATAGTGATTAGACTATCGATTATTGTATATTCATCTCCCAATTTCATATAATCAGTATAAAATAGTTTATCTTCATGAAGTGCTATCATGCCATCTGTGCGTGAAGAAATATTATCAAACACTGATTTGACCTGTTTATAAGCTATACTATCTGCAAACGGCAGTTTTATCTCATATAAGAGCTGTTCGTTGATATCCTCAAAATGTGGAATTCCTACTCGCTCCCGATCGAGTAGTTTTACGAAAACGCACCCTTCATTCAAATAAACTGGAGCACTGGTTTTTCCTATAGATAAAGTATCCACTACATTATATATTAATTCAGGAAGGTTATCTTCTTCAATAAATTCGCTTTCATTCTTCACAAGTTGATACTCGGTATGATAAATCCGTGATATAATATCAAAGTTCACACTATCTCTGATTGCTTTCTGGATATCATAGACTTGCCTGTACATATATGGACCGGAAGGAATAAAGATATATGATAATTTCACCTTTGACGATTGTACGAATTTTTCCGCCTGCTCCTGATAATGAGCAACTACTTGTGCAGAGTCTATATAAACTCCATCTATATCAAGAGGAAAATAGAGATATGAAAATCTGTAGAGAGTGGGTTCAAAATATGCATTTTTATTTTTTGCATAAAATTCCTGAAAACCATTCTGCCAATCCGTATCCCATTTATTTTCCAAAAGGTTCAATATCTGTTCTTTTAATCTATCTTTCTCCTGTGCAAGTACAGGTCTGCGTTTATTCACCACACCCGCTACAAACCTACTTCCCCTTTTAGCTGTGAAAAGTTCACCAACAGGAGTCTTAAAGATCGTATCCTGTATAAGATGATAAGGTTCTCTGTAATAGGGCATGTTTTCAATATATTTTTCAAACAATCTTATTTTACAACCGGGAACATCAAGCAGGAAATCATGTCGTGTAACCTTCTCTTTTATTTCTGCAATAGTTGAATCGACTTTCATCTTCCTCGTTTTCTCAGTTAAATCTTCAATGATATCCTCTCTGACATTCTCAAAGGCAAGCGTATCCCTTACAGTGACAAATTTGTCGAGATTATATTCATAGTAATCCCATAGTGAATCTGCAGAAAATGTAATATTGAAATCCAGTAGTTCTGTGTTGATATCTACGAAACTTACATCTACTTCAAAGAGCAGTTCATTCATAATATTCTTCTTAAAATAACTCTCCGTCTCATTTTCAAAGTAATAATTCCTGCCAACCTTAATGTAATCTTCCCAGATTTCTCTCGATGCCTCGTTGAATTCGGCGATTCCTCCCTCTTTTTTATCAAGAACTTTAAAGATGATCCAGCCGTCCTCCTGTTCTATAGGATCAGAGTAATATCTACCCTCTTTCATTTCCAAAGCTTCCGTTATTATTTCCTCACTGTTCTCTATCCGGCCAATCCTGTCATTCTTGCTAAGATATCCTGTTTCGAACATATGATAATTGTCAAACACCACATTGTATTCATCAAAACCAGTTTTTAGAAGATCTATAAGCTGTTCTGAGAAGATTTTCGCTTGCACATGAGCATTTTTTTGATATTCAGGGACATGTCTATAATAGGGTTTTGATGCTGGATAAAAATCATCGTCTTCGATAAAAATAAATCCTATTCTCACCATATCTGGAGCTTGATAGGAGTATTTGTGATGCTCATGGAATTCTTTTACATACACGGGTGTAGAAGGAAAACTCGTGGGCATAAGAGAATCTGCAATTATGCAATACTCAAGTTGTATTCGAGAGTTATCACGAACATAAGCTTCATAGAGGTCGCGATCATTCAGATAGAACTGCCCCTGTATGATCTCCTTGATTTTTTCATCGAGCATGTCATCACGAATTCTATTAATTATCTCTTTGTAACGCTCTTTATACTTGTTTTTAAATCGCTGAAATTTCTCAAGATCAAAAATCCCATTTGTTAGGAATAATTCGTTATCAGAATAAATTTCGATAAAAATAGATTCAAGTTCTTCCTGGGTGATAGTTATATTATTTTCATCTGCAAAGATTTCAAAAAGTCTATCTGTAATGAGCTCGTCGAGTGCAATTTTTCTCAGATCAGCATGAATAGTCTTCTGAAATATTTCAGGAAATCGAGCAGGATTCTGCTGATATTCCTGCCAGAGTACTTCATACTTGTTTTGAAGTTCAAGCCAGGTGATGGGCTCTCCTGCAACCTCTGCAACAATATTGGATTGAGCTGCAAGTGTAAGCGGTAGTATAATAAAAATCAGGAATACTATTTTTTTCATATCTCACTCCCACTCAATGGTACTGGGAGGTTTTGAGCTGATATCATAAACCACACGATTTACGCCTTTTACTTCATTGATGATGCGATTTGATATTTTCCGCAGGATTTGATAAGGAATCCGTGTCCAATCTGCAGTCATACCGTCGAGACTATTCACTGCCCGAAGGGCACAAACGTTTTCATAGGTTCGGTCATCCCCCATCACACCGACGGTCTGAATAGGTAAAAGCACCGCAAATGCCTGCCATATCCTGTCATAATAGAAATTCTCTTTGAGTTCCTGAATGTATATCCAGTCTATCTCCTGCAGTAAACGAACCTTCTCTTCTGTTACCTCCCCAATTATCCGCACAGCTAGACCTGGACCCGGAAAAGGATGTCGATAGAGAATTTCATCAGGTAAGCCAAGTTCCTTGCCAACCACTCTCACTTCGTATTTAAATAATTCTCTAAGGGGTTCGATGAGTTTCAGGTTCAGCTTCTCTGGTAAACCACCCACATTATGATGCGATTTTATCACAACGGAAGGAACATCCTTGGTTTTTGATGAGGAGCTTTCTATGACATCTGGATACAGGGTTCCCTGGGCAAGGAATTGAACATTATCAAATTTCTTTGCTTCCTTTTCAAAGATCTCAATGAAATGCCTTCCTATTATCTTTCTTTTCTGTTCAGGATCTGCGACACCTTTGAGATTTTCCAGAAAACTCTTCCTTGCATCAACCACATCTATGTGTATACCCATTCCATCAAAAATTTGTTTGATCTCAGCAACTTCATTCTTTCTCATAAGTCCGGTGTCCACGAGGATCGGTATAAGTTTATCACCAATAATCTGATGAAGAAGAACTGCGGTTACTGATGAGTCAACCCCTCCACTCAATCCAAGCACGACCTGCGCATCTCCAACCTCTTCTTCTATCTGCTTCGATACTTTTTCAATAAATGTAACAGGAGTCCAGTTCGGGGTAATTTTACAGATATCATAAATGAAATTCCTGAAAACCAATAATCCTTTTTCTGTATGAGAAACCTCCGGATGAAACTGCACCGCATAGATCTTTCTTGCTGGATTCTGCATCGCACAGAAAGTGGTGTTTGCTGTTGAAGAAAATGTTTCAAATCCGTCAGGAATTTTTTCGATCTTATCCGAGTGGCTCATCCATATCACATCGCCTGTTTGGATACCCTTCAACAATTCCTTCTCACCATCAGTAATAATTTCAACATAACCGAATTCCTTCTTTTTGGCATGCACAACTTCCCCGCCGAGATAATGAGATATAACCTGCATACCATAACAAATGCCCAGAATCGGTATGCCAAGCTCAAAAATTTTTGAATCGCATAATGGTGGTTCATCATCGAGCACACTATAGGGACTTCCAGAAAGAATGATCGCCTCAGGATTGATGCTTTGGATCTCCTGAATCGAGATATCATACGCAACGACTTTGCAATCGACATTCAGTTGCTGAACTGATTTGAGAATCAAATATGTGTATTGTGAACCGAAATCTAAAATGATAACCATGTTTTAAAAGAAAAAAGGATTATTGGTTTTTTCGTGTCCAATCGTTGTAGAACCACCATGCCCAGGATACACTTTTGTCTTATCTGGTAAGATGAATAATTTTTTCTGAATACTTTTTCTGAGAGCCTTTTCACTGCTATCTGGGAAATCAAATCTACCAATGCTTTCAAAAAAGAGAGTATCTCCAACAAATATATAACCATCACCAAGCAGGCATATTCCACCTTTTGAGTGCCCTGGTGTGGATAGAACCTTCAAAGTTATATCTCCGATCTCAATACTATCTCCATCCTCAAGTAACCAGTCTGCTTCATCCGAGGTGAATGGACGACCAACGAAAGAACTCAGGTTAAGGTCAGGATTTGCGAGTTTCTCATTATCATCTTTGTGTATGCATAACATAGCACCAGTCAATCTCTTCAATTCATCATTTGCACCGATATGATCTGCATGTCCATGTGTGTTGATGATATACTTCACCTTAAATCCAAGTCGGTCTGCTTCCTTTGCAATCTCCTGTGCCTTATTAGCAGGATCAATTACTGCACCCACATGATGTGCAGCATCCCAGATGAGATAGGTATTCGTTTCATAATCGTCCAAAAGTATCAATCGTTTAATTGGCATTCTTCTTCCATTCTAATAGTTGATTATAATAATTCTCTTTGAGTAAACTTTGTCCAATTTCATCACTCCGTTTCTCAAGCCCATGATAGTCCGAGCCGCCTGTTACAAGAAGATCATAGCGTTCAGCCAGTTCAAGATATATCTGGCGCTGGTATACTGTGTGTAATGGATAAAATACCTCAAGTCCATCAAGACCAAAATCAACAAGATCAGGAATAATGAAATCATTTTTAATCACACCTGGATGAGCAAGTATTGCAATACCACCCGCATTTTTTATTATCTCTATCACTTCCTTTGGATGATAGGATGGTTTTTTGACATACGCAGGTCTGTCATTTCCGATATAATGCCAGAAAGCTTCTTCATAGGAAGTATAGTCCTTTTCAGCCATTGCAGTGGCAATATGCGGACGTCCAACAACCTTTTTATTTTCTACATGATCGAACACATCTTTGATATCAATATCAATGTCATATTCCTCTAACTTGTCGAGAATTTTCTGGGCTCGTTCGATTCTTCCCTTTTGAAGAAATTTCAGCATGGCAGTTAGTGCCCGATTATGCGTATTGATAAAATAGGCAAGAATATGCACGTCGAAGGATTCGTAATAACTGCTTATTTCTACGCCGGGTATCAGTTCTATTCTCGCATGCCTTGCGTATCTTCTTGCTGTATGATATCCATCCACGCAATCATGGTCTGTTATCGAAATCACCTCAATACCTTTATCACGTGCCATTTTTACGATCTCTTTTGGGTGCTTTGTTCCATCTGAGTAACAAGAGTGAATGTGCAGGTCAATCTTCTTCATTAATTAGTTCCTTTGCTGCATTATCCCCTGCGACAAAACCTGTGGAAAACGCTGCCTGCAGATTATAACCTCCAGTGTCGCCATCAATATCCAAAATCTCCCCTGCAAAATACAATCCTTCGATGATCTTTGATTCCATAGTACGGGGATCTATCTTTGAAAGATCCACTCCACCTGAGGTAAGGATCGCTTCATCAAAAGGTCGTGTGCTTGTAATAGTAAACGTTAGATCTTTTAAAATATGAGCAATAGTATCCCGCTGTTCCTTTTTCATTGCTCCAAGTTTAAGATCAGCAGGTATTTTTGTTCGAGAAATTATAAATGGTATCATCTGTGCCGGAAGAAGGTTTTTGAGCATCTCACTGTATGTGGATTTTCCATTATCCTTGATCTCACATAATAATCTTTCAATAAGTTTCTCTGGTTCGAGTGCGGGTTTAAGGTCTACATGCAACGTGAGATAATCCTCCTGAATCTCTTGTTTTATGTAACGACTTAACCGCAGAATAACAGAACCATCTGCGCCCCAGAAAGTGAAATAAAATTCGCCAAATGCTTCGGCGAGTTCTCTGGAATCATCCGTAACCCATGCTTTAATATTTTTCAACTTAAGATCAATAAGAGTCTCATCTATACCCTCGAGGTTGAAGGGTACCAAAACAGGATAGAGATCTGTTACTTTATGTCCGGCTTTTCGTGCAAGATCGTATCCATCTCCGCTTGATCCTGTGCGAGAATAGGATTTCCCACCAGTAGCAACAATGACTGCATCAGACAGAATTGTACCTTTAGCATGAACAACTCCACCAATCTCATTTTGATAATGAAGCAATTCTTTGACTGGAGCTTCCAGAATAACTTGAACATCAGAATCCTTAAGACACTTTTTGAATACATCTACGACTGACCAGGCATTATCAGAATTCGGATAAATCCTGCCACCCGAAAGTTCTTTCAATTTCAATCCTTCTTTTTGAAGAAAATCTATCAGATCTTTATTAGAAAAAGCATGCAAAGCATTTATGAGAAATCTATTATTACTTCCATACTTTTTTATAAACTCAGAGATATCCGATTCAGAGTTTGTGATATTGCATTTACCCTTGCCTGTGATAGAAAGTTTCAGTCCAAGCTTGTCCATCTTCTCGACAAGTATAACTTCTGCTCCACGCCTTGCAGCAGTGCATGCAGCCATCATCCCAGCTGGTCCGCCACCTACAACTACAATTTTCTTCATACAATCAAATTCACATCAATATATGAGATAACCTCCGTGCAACGATGAGTTACAATTTATCTACGTAATTAGCCAGCTGACCGACTGCAGTAATATAATTTTCAAAGAAAGATATAAAATCTTCAAAATTAAATTTCAACGCTCGATTCTTAATCTTCAAAGCTGTCTGGAAAGATGAAAGGTCACAACCACAAACTTCTTCGGATTTCCTGATGATATCTGATGTATTCTTTGGGATATCAGATTTCATGATGAATACTATACCTTTTAGTACGGGCATAAGCGCAGTAAAGGAGTTTATGACTACAGTGCTGAGGATCTTCTTTTTATCAAGATTCTCAAGCAATGCTGCACGCAGTAGTAGTAGTTTACCTTTAAGCTCACGTTCTGCCTGAAGACGAATGTCTCTGTCTGTAAATGTGATACCCTCAAAGAAATCTTCTCCAGCAAGTAGCAGATTAGAAGTTTTAATATTCAGAAATTCAATCGGGAATGAATCCAGCGAATCTATGATATGTTCTTTGGTTAAAAAGAGAGGTGCAGTAACATGTTTTTTTCTAAGCAGCTTAATACAATCTCTCGCTTTAATCAGATTTTTTATCGAAATATCTTTCAGTATCAATGCGACATTGATATCTGAATACTTTTCCTGAAAATCATCTGTTGTCGCACTTCCGTAGATGTATACGGATTCAAGAGCATCACCGAAGATTGCAGTATAGCACTTCTTGATCTCCTGAAATATTTGTTGTTTATCGAATGCCATAAATTTCCTTTATGTTTTTTCCTTCTGGGCTTCTACATACGCAGCAGCGCACGCTCGAGCCATCGTTCTGATTCGTTTGATGAACATGGCGCGCTCGGATACACTGATCGCTCCGCGCGCATCGAGGAGATTGAATAGATGAGAACATTTCAGCACATAATCGTATGCAGGATATACAAGACCCTCATCCACAAGTCGGAACACTTCTTTCTCACATTCATCAAAAGAGTTCGAAAGCAAGGGTATATTTGCAACATCAAAATTGAACGTGCAGAATTGCTTCTCGCTCTCCATGTACACCTCACCATAGGTCATGGTATCATTCCACAAGATGTCTTTAAAGTGATCAACCTGCTGAATATACATAGCAAGACGCTCGAGTCCATAGGTCAGTTCAACAGGAACAGACTCGAGTTCATATCCTGCCATCTGCTGAAAGTACGTGAATTGAGAGATCTCCATACCGTCTATCCAGACCTCCCAGCCAAGTCCTGCAGCTCCGAGTGTCGGAGATTCCCAATCATCTTCTACAAATCGCACATCGTGCTCTTTGATTGGAGTACCTATTGCTTCCAGACTTTTCAGGTACAGTTCCTGAATATTATCCGGTGAAGGTTTTATAATAACCTGATACTGATAATAATGCTGCAGGCGGTTAGGATTTTCGCCAAATCTTCCATCTTTGGGTCTGCGAGATGGTTGCGTGTAAGCAACACGAACATCATGAAATGCTAATGAACCAAAAAAGGTTGCTGGATGGAATGTGCCTGCACCCATTTCTACATCATAGGGTTGACGGATTACACATCCCTGAGAATCCCAGAATTTCTGAAGTTGAAAGATTATCTTCTGAAAAGACAATGCTTTATTCGTCATAGAAAGGATCGTGTTTCGTTTCTTCGATGAGCTGGTTCACAAGATTGATCTTATCCTTAAGTCGTTCCTGCATGAAGTAATCTGAAGTGAGTGAATTTGCCTTTTCATAATATGCTTTTGCAGAAGTAAAATATGCATTTGCTTTCTTTTTATTTTCCACACGCAGTTTATGCCATTTGTCATACTCGGAACTTAACTCCGGATTTTTTGCCTTTTCATCATATTCTACATAGAGTTGATAGTGGTCATATCCACGCTCATTATCAATCTCACCGAGTATCAAATAGGGTTCTGGTTTCGATGGTGCAAGTTCTGCTGATTTCTGGGCATACTGCACTGCCTTGTCATATTCCTTCATCTGTCGATAAACGTCTGCAATTCTGTTATATCCAACCTCGGAATCTGGCACACGTTCGATGTAGTTATTCAAAGCATCCAGTGCTTTCTGGAAATACTGCTGAGTGACATATATAGCAGCGAGGTTCAGATAGGGAGCGGTGAGTGATGGATCCTTCTCCAGAATATCAAGGTTTTGTTGAATTGCTTCATCGATACGGCCAGTTTTTTGATAAGCAATTGCAAGCTTCTTACCTATGTCTCCATCATCCGCACCAGCTTCGACAACTGCACGAAGATGAGGAATCGCCCCATCAAAATAATCCTCTTCAAAGAGCAATAATCCAAGTGACTTATGTGCATCAATCGAATTTTCGTCTATTTCAAGAGCTTGATTATACGCATCAATTGCTTCATCGAAGTTATCAGTAAGTTTGCAAATATCACCAACGCAGATCACATATTCGATATTTCCCTCATCTAATTCTGAAAGTTTTCGGTAGGTATCCGCAGAGAGTGCATAATCTTCGATCATACGGTAAGACCATGCAAGTCCTTCCAATGCTTCGACGTATTCAGGATCGATCTCCAGGGCTTTTTTATAATTATTGATTGCCTTGCCGTATTCCATATCAAGCGCATTGATATATGCAAGGTAGAGATAAGCTTCTTTATTGCCTGGATCAAGCTCCAGTACGTTCTTGAAAGATTTCTTGGCTTCAGCATATTGTTTTGAATTGAAATAATTCAAAGCGATCTCAAATGCTTTGGTCGCTGCTGAACCACTCATTTCTATAGCAATATCAAGCACTCGCTGGACTGCCTTCTGCCGCTCCTCTTTCTTCTTCTCAACTTTGATCTGCTCATATTTGATCTCCTGCGATTGAGCATCATAGATGAACACAGTCATGTTGTAAAGAGTTGACTCAAGCTGGGATACACTTCCCCAGATGTTGATTTGGGAACCCACTTTTTGTGAAAGATCGTTCACGACGGTCTGGTCAAGCTCTTCGATTTTAGTCTTACCAAGTGCTTTATCCACATCCCTTGGAGAGATCATTACGATCTTTGGGTCTTCCTCTCCCACTTCCTGAAAATCCGACGGGAGATATTTGTTACACATGGTTCGGCTATCCAGATCGTTGTAATGGAAACCCCACACTGCGACCGTTACTCCACTTTCCGGTTCATTCTTTTTTGCAATCGCGGTGGATGAACAGAAAAGCAGCTGCAATGAGATAGAAAACACAAGTATGGATAAGATGAGCTTTTTTAGTTTCACCTGTCCTCCTATATGATATATTTATTTAATTTAAACTTATTTAATTGTTACAGATTTTAAGTGACTAATTTTTTAATCAAGTAATTTATAAATTTGTCTAAAATATGACAAATTAATAGTCTCTTAAAGTGAAAGATTCTCTGTAATTAGTTTATAATATTTTAAAACACAACTGAAAAGGATAAACTGGCGAGAACCGCTTTAACTCCAATATCACCAGTAATTCTAAAAAACGAATTCTTCCCTATTTTCCAGCTATAGCCCAGCCCAGCTGAGATTAATGGAAAAATTGTTTGCCTGTTTTTACTGGGAGAACTCGCTCCACCAGGATCTGCCGCAATGTAGAATACGTGAATCCTTGAATAATCCAGACCCAACTTCCAAAAGCAAAACCATCCGGTTCTATCAACATTTCTAAATTTTGTCTTTTGGAGATATATTCCCAGAGCTGTTGCATCTCCTATGGTATTATAATGCACAGTAACTATCTCTTCAGATGCGTAGGTGGAATCATATATTATCCATCCGTAGCCCAGATTAATACCCGGTAAAACAATCGTATCAAATGAAAGTAAGAAACAATTTTTAGGTCTCTTTATTGTAGTACTATCCGGCATTTCAACAGATTGAGGAACTGGATTTTCACCTGCAAATACACGGATAACATTAAATATCAGTAATGTCGTTAAAAGTATTTTTCTCATAATTTTACGTTTTAAAACACATACGATAATGTTATACTGGCAATCACCCATTTCAATCCTAAATCTCCTGAAATTCTAAAGAATGAAGTATTCCCTACTTTAAAACTATAACCAATACCAAAAGTAAAATAAGGAGATAAAAATGTTCCGGGAAAAAGAAGATAGTCCAATCCAATATTACAGCTTGTGTAAAAACCATCTCTCCCTGAAGAACGAAAAGTATTAACCTCCCCATGAATACCTGTTGTGAAAATTGGCCAAAGGGGCCACCCTGAATTTCCATGAAGAATTAAAAATGTTTCCTGTGTTGACGTTGAGTCATATTTTATCCAGCCAAAGCCAATTTTAATTCCGGGCATCACGACAGTATCGAGCGCGAAAGTAAAACATGTCTTTGGTCTTTTCAGAAGTGGGTGTTGAGGCACTGTGTCCTTAATAGCAGGCTGAATATCTTCGATTTTATTATCAATGAGTTCGTTTTGTGCGAGCATATTATAATTGAGAATGTTTGGATGTAATAGTGCATTAATATCCTGCTTCTCCTCACAATATAAATTGCTCATGAGAAGCATCAGGAAAACCATCAAAATTATTTTTTTCATAAAGCCTCTATATCGAGAGTGTCCATATTTTTGTGTAATCTTAATTTTAGTCAATTTGTTTTATCCTATCTTCAAACAAGATATCAAGTTGGGAATAGATCAATCCCCAGTTTCTAATTTTCATAGTCCACTTT